>NZ_CAIP01000024.1 GCF_000297435.1 Microcystis sp. T1-4
GATATTCTGACGGGAAGCGATGGATTGGATACTTTGAATTACAATTCTCTCGGTGAGTCGCTGCTGAGTGGCTTTGATGTTATTCAAGGCTACAATGGCACAGGTGCCAGTCTTGATAGCATTAATGCCCCTGGGTCTATTGCGGCCATCACTTTGACCGCATCGAAAGGGACAGCTAGTTCTTTAACCGCAGCGGCGATTCAGTTGGTCTTGACTAATGCGGCCTTTGCTGCTAACACGGCGGCGGCTTTTAAAGTGACAGGTCAAAGTGGTACTTTTATCGCTCTCAATAATGGAGTGGCCGGTTTCCAAGCCGCTAGTGATGCAATCATTCAACTGAGTGATTACGACATTGCTGTCGCCACACCAGTGGTAGTGATCTAGATTGAGAGATCATTTAAGTTTGCAGGCAGTAGGAGACTCTTCTCCTACTGTTGGGGGTCTTTCAAATGTTCATAGGGTTTTTATCTGGATTATCTCAGCTTTCAAGCTACCAGCATCCGATCGCTCGGCTTGAGGAGAAAAGGCTCACCGGTTTGGTAGTTGTCATCAGCGTCTGGGATTAGCTGCGGCGATCATGACCACTACCCTATTTTTACCCGCAGTCGCTATCCTCAGTTTTGTCGCTGATGCAGAAACTGAATAAAATGCGTAAATATCTCCTGCATCAATAATCTTTGGCCTGTAGTCGCTAATCTTTACTTCTCTTCTCATGCTAAATCTGGTTATTAAAAACTGATTATCTATAGATCCTTTTGCCCCTTGCCTCTTGCCTCTCCTGATATGTAGCCTATACTCAACGGATTTAGTATGAATGAGCATTGCCAAATTAATTATCTCGATCGTCGCTCGACTTTTCCCCGGGGCAATTTTCTATCAACCGACAGGAGAGAAAATTATCGCCCTTACTATCGATGATCTACCCACTCCCAACGATCTGGAAGGAAAATCCACCGATCGCATTTTAGCGGCGATCGCCGATCATAATCGAGAAAAAGCCAGCCCAGCAACTGCTGTCAAGGCGACTTTTTTTCTGATCACGGGACACCTACAACCGAACTCCACCTTGATTGAGAGCCTAATCGCCCAAGGTCACGAAATCGCTAATCACGGCACCCAGGATCTGCGTACCAGTCAACTGGCTGCCGACGCTTTTGCCAGTCAGTTTCGGGAAGCTAACGATATTTTAAGTCGTCTTGCAGGTCAAGAGCTGCGCTGGTATCGTCCCGGTCAAGCCTTCTATAATCAATCTATGCGCTCGTTTTTGGGGACATTTCCAGGCTATGAGTCCCGATTTGCCCTCGCTTCCATGATTCCTTTAGATACCGGAAAAGCAACGAATCACCCTCAATTTACCACTTGGTATATCTCGCAATTTATTTTCCCCGGGGCGATTTTAGTGCTTCACGGTGGCTCCCCCGAAAGAGATGAAAATACGGCGCTCGTGCTGAAGAATTTATTAGGGAAATTACACGATCAAGGTTATCAGGTGGTGACTCTCAGCCAATTAGTTGATCACAAACGTTAAGTAGTTGAACAAAAGTAAAGTTAACTGTAGGGTAAGGAGTCAGTCGTCAGTAAGAATTCCGGCAATTTACATTTCTATAAGATAGACAACAGAATTTATGTCCGACTACTTATTAGCTGATTTTCTCGGCATTAAAGACAAAAAAAAGATGATGGGAATCTGACAAGATTGGGCGATGAGTTTTGCTGAGGGGTTTTTATCAATCTAGAGGGACTTGTTGACCCCGAACAATCCTGTATTTTTTTAACAAGTCAGACCAAATCTTTCTGGGAGGACTTTAAAAATTGCCTTGGCATAAGTTGATATTTGAGAGAGGAAAATATAGAAGCAGCTGATTATTTACTAACCTACTTTTTTTAATTTTTAAGGTGTTAGGGCTGAGATATACTGAAATTATTGCTTATAGATCACTACCATGGGACGTTTAGCTCTGATCAGCGTGACTGACAAAACCGGAATAGTTGACTTTGCCCGTCAGCTAACAGAAGAGTTTGATTTTGAAATTATTAGCAGTGGAGGAACCGCAAAAACGCTCCAATCGGCGGGAATTCCCGTGATTAAAGTGGGAGAATACACAGGATCTCCTGAAATCTTGGGCGGAAGGGTAAAAACTCTCCATCCTCGCATCCATGGCGGTATTTTGGCTAGACGGGATTGGCAGTCAGATTTAGCGGAAATGGAGGCTAATCAAATTCGTCCTTTTGATTTGGTGGTGGTTAATCTCTATCCCTTTGAACAGACGATCGCTAATCCTGGTGTCACCACCGCTCAGGCGATCGAACAAATCGATATCGGTGGTCCGGCGATGTTACGCGCCTCGGCTAAAAATTTCGCCCATTTGACTGTCATCAGTAACCCCAAGTATTACGAGCAGTATTTAAGCCAATTACGGCAAAATAACGGCGAAATCTCCCTAGAATTTCGCCAAAAAATGGCGGGGGAAACCTTCGCTTTAACCAATGCCTACGATGGTGCGATCGCTGCCTATTTCGCCAGCTTAAACGGGGAAACGACTCGCTTTCATTTGGCCGGAAATGCCCTGCAAACCCTGCGTTACGGCGAAAATCCCCACCAAAGTGCCACTTGGTACGGCAGCGGTACGATGGCTCACGGTTGGGGAAAAGCGACCTTATTACAGGGAAAAGAACTAAGTTATAACAATTTAGTCGATTTGGAAGCAGCCCGCCGTTTAATCGCCGAATTCGGCAGTGAAGAACCAGCCGCCGCTATCCTGAAACACACTAATCCCTGTGGGGTGGCGATCGGTGATAGTTTAGTGGAAGCTTATACTAAAGCTTTTAACGCCGATGCTATCTCGGCTTTTGGGGGTATTGTTGCCCTAAATCAAGCCATAGATGAAGCAACCGCTAAAGAATTAACGAAACCCTTCCTAGAATGCGTGGTTGCCCCCGATTGTAGCCCCGAAGCCCGGGATATCCTCGCTAAAAAGTCAAAAGTGCGGATTTTATTGCTGCCGGACTTAACCACGGGAGAAAAACAAACAGTAAAAGTTATCGCCGGCGGTTTTCTAGTACAAGCGGCCGATGATGTGGTAGAAACCCCAGAGGAGTGGCGCGTGGTGACAGAAAAACAACCCACTGCCGCACAATTAGCGGAATTACTGTTTGCTTGGAAAGTATCTAAGCACGTTAAATCTAACGCTATTGTGGTGACAAAAAATAAAACTACTTTAGGGGTTGGTGCAGGGCAAATGAATCGCGTTGGTTCGGCGAAAATTGCCCTTGAACAAGCAGGGGAAGCGGCCAAAGGTGGCTATTTAGCTAGTGACGGCTTTTTCCCCTTTGATGATACTATTCGCACGGCGGCCCAGTTTGGCATCGAGGCAATTGTTCAACCAGGAGGTTCTTTAAAAGATCAGGATTCGATTAATGCCGCTAATGAGTTAGGTTTAATTATGGTCTTAACAGGCATTCGTCATTTCTTGCATTAATACAAAGTTAGGGTGTGTTGTTGCTTAAATTAACCCACCCCAACTTTGTATTAATTATCGGTTAATTTGCCTGACTCAATAGTCTTAAATTTGCCAAAAGTGCGATGATGACCTGCTTTTTGGAAACAAAGAAAATAGGCTCTTAGTTAATTGGTATGGTTCGATAGGGGGGAATAAATTGACTAAATCCTTATCTGGCGAGAGATTTAATTGATTAGTTAGCTCTAGAGCAAAAACAATTGACAAAAATCGCCAAATATCTTTTTCTATAAGGGTTTCATCTCTTATAATCCTGTCCGTTGCATCAGACAAACTGAAGAACCAAACTTTTTCAGCAAACCCTAATTATTTGATAATAGGACTTCCTGCTAGAAAGTTATGAGTGATAAAGTCTTTGTGTTCTTTGTGCCTTTGTGGTGCTTTATTGCCATTTTTGGTAATCTTCACCGCTGCCATTAATTTACTCCCCCAATGGTCTTGGATTATCGTTAGTCTTGTGGATGTTCAATGTTTCAGGCGGCATGGAGTACCGCAATAACATCGATTTGCTCAGGCTTGATATAATAAATTATGCGATAAGAACCTCGATAACTTCTCGAATCTGCTCAGTTTCCAACTCCAGAACAAGACGACCCGAAAAGTGAAAATTAGCGTTCTGTTCTGATCGTCTGGTCAATTTTTCAACCAGTCTTTGAGCATATTGAGGGGAGTTTTGTGATATGTAGTTGTAGATGGATGATAAGTAGGGCTTGCTGAATAATGGTAAAACCCTTGTGGGTTAAGACTTTTAGAGTTTTTGTAAATCAAAAAGTACCAGATATGGGAGTGATCGGGGGGAAAATTCAGGGACTTTTTCCCTGAAAATTAGGTAATTGACCCCTTCAAAATCGGTAAAACCCTACACCCCACACCCCACCTGCCCCCCCGATGTCGGGGGGGTTGGGGTAGGGTTGTTTCATTTAAATTAAGTACAGCTGATTTTGAGTCAATAAATTTGACTGAAAATTCTCAAATTTATCTTTTTCTAATCAAAAGAGTTAGTCACAATAACTAATCTTTAATCCCCTGCCAATATTTATTATGAATAAATT
>NZ_CAIP01000023.1 GCF_000297435.1 Microcystis sp. T1-4
TTCCAAATAAAACTCTAATGATTCAAGCTTAGTTTTATTAATTGTACTCATATTTGTAGCTCTTTAAAGTTAGCAAATAGTATCAATATATTTTCAATCAATACTCAGAAAATATCAATAAGAGAATCAGCTTTAAACCTTGTCGGTCAACTATCCATTCCCCTCTTCGGGCGCTCCAGGCTTCAAAGTGGGCGACAAAATGAGGTAAGGTAAAAAAGCTGTGCCTATAACCGAGACTATGAGCGTTGAATGGCAATCCGTCAAAACCTACGAGGATATTCTTTACCATAAATGGGGGGGAATCGCCAAAATTACCATCAATCGCCCCCATAAGCGTAATGCCTTCCGTCCGAAGACAGTTTTTGAGCTTTACGACGCTTTCTGTGATGCTCGCGAGGATGCCCGCATTGGGGTAGTATTGCTCACGGGTGCTGGTCCCCACAACGACGGCAAATATGCTTTTTGTTCTGGCGGCGATCAGACGGTGCGCGGTCAGGCGGGTTATATTGGCGATGATGGCGTACCCCGGCTCAATGTGCTGGATTTACAGAAATTAATTCGCTCCATCCCCAAGGTAGTTATCGCGCTGGTGGCGGGTTATGCGGTCGGGGGCGGTCATGTTTTACACTTGGTTTGTGATTTAACCTTAGCAGCGGATAACGCCGTTTTTGGTCAGACCGGTCCGAAAGTGGGTAGTTTTGACGGCGGTTTTGGCTCTAGTTATCTGGCCCGGGTAGTGGGTCAGAAAAAAGCTCGCGAGATTTGGTTTCTTTGTCGGCAGTATAACGCCCAACAAGCTTTAGAAATGGGTTTGGTTAACCATGTCGTCCCGGTAGAGGAATTAGAGCAGGAGGGGATTAAATGGTCTCTAGAAATCCTCGAAAAAAGTCCCTTGGCGATTCGCTGCCTAAAATCGGCTTTTAATGCTGATTGTGATGGTCAAGCGGGTTTACAGGAGTTAGCGGGCAATGCCACTTTACTCTACTATATGACCGCCGAAGGAGCCGAAGGTAAACAGGCTTTCCTGGAAAAACGTCCCCCCGATTTTAGTCAATATCCTTGGCTACCCTAATCAGTGAGCAGTAAACAGTGATCAGTAAACAGTGATCAGTGGGGAGTGGGGAAGTTGGGGAGAAAAAAGCTGACGGCTGATAGCTAAAAGCTTGGCTGCCGCTTCAGATTCAGGCTCGCAGGCTATCTTCTCGCTGAAATTGCTATTAAAATTTCAATGCCATATATCTTATCAATAGAATGATATTCAATCAGAAATATTGAACTTACTAAAAATTGCTTGACAGATCAAGTAAAAATACCTATCATCGTTTCACGTCAACTTACAAAAACTTCATATCAGCATGAAAAAACTCCCTGCATTAGGTGTTGCATTGGGCGTCAGTTTAGCATTGCTTAATAGTGCCAAAGCAGATGCGGCTATCGTCAGTTACGAAAGTGAGTTTTCTCGCTTTTTGCCCTCTACTTTTAAGCCTGGCGATACTTTTGATTTAAGTTTCAGAATTGATAATTCTCGAAGACCGAGACCAATTCGTATTCACAAGATCATATATATTGTTCTGACTCCTCGGGGGAAGATAATAATTACATTGTTCTTTGAAAAATTGTCATCACAATCCTCTTCTAAATTTACAACTCCCCCTGGCGCGATCCCAGCAGATGGTATTGATCTGACCTTAGCTGGTTCCAATGCTTTTGCTATAACCAATGGCTTTGTACCCTTTAACTTCAAAATTACCCGTTCAGATATACTAGCTGCCTATTTATCCTTGTCATTGGACACAGATGGTTTAGTTGCAGGGGATGGGTTTGTTGCTTCTCTTAATTTAAACGGAAAAAGCATTGGTTCACAAGTATTTAAACCTGATTTAAACGTTATAGGAAATATCGGTATCGCTTCACAAGCCTTTGAACCTAATTTAAACGCAAGAAGTATCGGTATCGCTTCACAAGCCTTTGAACCTAATTTAAACGAAATAAGTATCGGTATCAGTTCACAAGCTATACCAGAGCCTAGCACAGTGTTGGCAATTTTAACTCTTGGAGGTGCCATGGCCACATTCAAGAAAAAATCTCAGCCTTTAGGGATGAAAGATTCCCAAGATAATGCCGCCTAACGCGATTTTTCACAAGCAAGCAATGGCAGAGATGGTTAATTGCCCTCTCCCTCTCCCTTTCTGGG
>NZ_CAIP01000022.1 GCF_000297435.1 Microcystis sp. T1-4
AACAAGGTTTTTAGATTTATTCAGCCAACCCTACTTATTGTCTTGAAAATATGTCCGTCAGTCAGGCAAAAAGCTCCCCACACTTGTACTATAAATCTATCCCCATTTCTCGCAAACGGGCCTCCAGCTGTTGAGAACGCTGTCTTTCCGCTTCCAGCGCTTGCTGAGTAGCATTTAATTGCTCCTGGGCCGCCGCTGCTTGCTCCTGGGCTGCTTCTTCTGGCAAGGGGATTAAATTGCCTTCTGGGTCATAAAATCTCGCCCAAATTGCCGTTTCTCGGTCAATAGTCCCCTCCCAAGTTCCCAACCAATAGCCTAAGCTTTCGCACCATAACCAGCCGCGCTCGTTTCGTTCTAAAGAATGGTAGCGTTGGTCGGCCCCTAAATGCCATCCTTGTAAAGAATTGCCATCAAAAGGATCGTAGATGAAATAATCTGGCGTGCGGAAGGTTCCCTCATAAATGGCTTTTTTTCGCACTTTATCGGTTCTTGCGGTACTAGGAGAGGTTAATTCCACGATAACGTCAGGATAACGTCCCTCTTCTTCCCAAATTACCCAACCCTGTCGCTCTCTCTTGCCATCGACATTGAGGACAGCGAAGAAATCGGGCCCGCGAAAATCGCGATTTTTCGCCTGTTCGCGGCTGAAATAAATAAACATATTGCCACCCGTGTAGAAGTCGTCTCGCTCACCGTAACCTTCCTGTAGGGAGCGAATCAGCACATTCATGGCAATGCGGTGTCGATTGCTTTCCAAGGGTTCACCATCATCAAAAATTAAGTCTGTGGGGGGTGGGGGTGGTTCCCAAAAGTCCTCGAAATCTTCTTCTATCAGTGCCGGAGAGGTGGCAGTTTCGTCGCTTTTGGCAATCGTCATTTTTTCGGCCTCTCTAGGTGGGAGTGTCCAGATTTTTGCTGATTATTGATCCTATGATAACTTTTTTGCCAACTCGATCGCTTTATGTAGATTCTTAAGCAAAAATTTTTGGCTCTTCTAGGTTCTGTGTGATAAGTTTAATTGACATAGGATCGATCGATCTTTGTGTCCTTTGTGTCTTTGTGGTTCGTTCCACCCCCTCGCTCTTGAGAAATGTATCTTAAAATACATTTTACCCACCAAAGCTGGGAGAGCCAAATTTTTTAATTCCCCCCAGTCTTACCTGTTTGCGCTTCGGTACCGGGGCTTGAGATAATCAGATAGCTATCATCTCAAAAACTATCACCATGACGATCGATCCGCAACAACTCATCGAACTGGCTCTCCAATCGGGAGCGGTGGCAGCCGAAGTTTATCAATCTTCCTCCCTTTCCCATCCCGTTTTTTTTGAGGCTAATCGTCTTAAACAGTTAGAAAGTTCCGAATCCGTGGGAACTGCCTTGAGATTATGGCGCCAGGGTTGTCCGGGGTTAGCGGTGGGTTATGGTGATGTAGAACCGGAAATTTTAGTAGAAACGGCGTTAAATTTATCCTATCTCAATGCCCCGGAAGAAATCGAATTTTCGGCACCACGACAGGCAATTTATGACCCGATTGGCCAGGATGTGGCGGTAGAATCTTTAATCGAGATGGGTAATCAAATGATTGGCCAAATTCGCCAAGTTTATCCTGAAGTTATTTGTAGTGGTGAATGGGAATGTGAACAGGAAATCACCCGTTTGGCTAATTCCCAGGGTTTATATTGTCAATATACCGATACAGCTTTGAGTTATTATCTGGGGATTGAATGGGTGCGGGGGGAGGATTTTCTCGCAGTTTATGATGGGGAATATACTCGCAGTACACCCCATCCCGAAACGGTAATTAAACAGTTATTGCAGCGACTACAATGGGCCGCCAATAATGTGGATAGTCCCACGGGGAAATTACCAATTTTATTGACCTCTAATGCAGTTACACTGTTATGGGGTACGGTGGAGATGGCTTTAAATGGGAAACAGATCTTAGAAAATTCTTCGCCCTGGAGTGATAAAATCGGTCAATTGGTGATGTCGGAAAAGTTGACTCTATCCCAACAACCCCAGCGAGAACCCTATAGTTGTCCCTTTGATGATGAGGGAACTCCTACCAAATTTTTATCTTTAATTGAGGGAGGTAGAGTTAAGGAATTCTATAGCGATCGTACCACGGCCAGATTGTTAAAAACTACTCCGACGGGAAACGGTTTTCGTCCCGGTTTAGGGGTTTATCCCATGCCGGATTTGGTTAATTTAATCGTGGCACCGGGAGAGGGAACTTTAGAGGATTTAATCTCGCAAATAGATGAGGGCCTAGTTATCGACCAAATTTTAGGTCATGGGGCCGATATTTCGGGCGATTTTTCTGTCAATGTCGATCTGGGTTATCGCATAGAAAATGGCAAAATCACCGGACGCGTTAAAGATACAATGGTGACGGGAAATGTTTATACGGCTTTGCAGAATTTAATCGCTCTGGGGGCCGATAATCAATGGAATGGCTCCTGTTATACTCCCTCGCTAATTGTTGATAGTTTATCGGTGGTAGGGTAAAAATGTGGCGTTGTCAAATTGAAAGATGCTCCTAATCAGATGGGAACTGAAATTACTATGTGTAGGGCTAATTCATGAATTAGCCCTACAATAGGCGTTGTAAAATTGAAAGATGCTCCGAATCATCATCATCTGGGAACTGAGATTAACTCAGCCTACTTTTTGGGGTTAATTTTTTTGGGGCTTTATTTGACCTGAAAAGAGGGGGGTCGCAGGCAAGCACGGATTCCCATTCTATAAGAAATTATCTGTCAAGTCGTGGGGTTTTGTCAAGCTTTTTTAGGAAAAAAATTAACCGATGTGAGTCAGTATTTTTCAGCTTGGGATTAACGCTTTAGTTGCCGAGGCGCCAAGGCGATTTAATTGCCGATTAATTTGCCACCCGACGATGGTTAAACCCAACCACTGACTGAAGATTGCCAAAGCGAAAGAGGGAAGTGTAGCGTATTTAGTAGCGGCAATGGGAAGAAAAGTAAAAAACCATAACAGCGGAGATTGACTGGGATTAACTCGCAAGACAGCGAAACAGAGGAAGGGGAAAATAATCAAAATGCCGATGCTAGTGACTGCCAGCAAAGCGCGTTTATTTGTCCTGACTAACATCAATAACTGGGTGATAGCGGCATAGACTAAAATCATGTTCATTCCCAAGAGAAACCCGGCTGCAGTGGCTAGTTTATATTGATGGAGAGGGGCGATAAAAATAGCGGGAAGAATGAATAAAATGGCAATGGCGACGTTAATAGCCATGGCTAGAGTAGAAGGACTTTTTTCGCCAAAGATTAAAGCTTTTCCCAGACTAATGCCCGTTTTTCCTTGCAAATGACGATAGCGCGCCCAATCTTGAAGAGTTTGACGAGGAGGAGTGAGGGCAAAAAGGATTAACAAGCCGAAAATTGCCACAAAAACGCTAAGAATCGCAAAATTATCGAAAAGATAGCTCGGTTCCAGAGTTTGGAAGACAAAACCTAGGCTAATGGCACTAAAACAGCCCATAATCCAATAACTTTGGGGTTTACTAACAAGAGTAGCGAGGGGATTATGGAAGCGACGCTGGATAATTCTGGTTAAACCGCAGGTGCAGAGGGCAAAATTGAGCAAAATTAAGCTAATACCCATTATAACCGATTGCCAGAGAGATTGACCGTACCAACGCAGATCAAAGATTTGTGAGATTCCTAGATAGCGTACCGCATCGGGGGGGAGAAAAGTAGATTTAACTAGATAGGGAAGGACAAAACTAGGATTAAAGAGAATTAACCAATCAAAGGGGGTACGGGAACCGCCATAGCCCGATAAAGTAAAAATAGTGCTATAAAACACAAAGATTAAGACTGTAGCACTGCCTAACCAGGGTTGAAATCCCCCTAACCATGGCGTGGCCAAAGCGAAACTCAGGGCAGCATGATAGAAAAAGGCACAACTAGCGATTAGAACCCCGTAGAAGGCTAAAATTAACGAAAAGGGAATACCTGCTAATAAACCCGCTCCCAAGTGAAAGGGTAAAGCGAGAAGACAGACGAGATAGAGGAGAATGGGAACCCCGAAAATTTTGCCGATAAAAATTGTTCTGGCGGGTTGGGGACTCAGACGGATAAAATTAAGTGTACCTCGGCGCTCTTCCCCGGAAAGATCGGCGATTAATTGATAGGTTCCCACCACTAAAAGAGCGAAAATGCCGGTAATACTCAGAAAAGTGAAGATATCTAACCACCATAACCGGGAGATAATCATCCATTGACCATTTAGGTCTTGGATACAGTATTTAAGCCCACTATAGGGATAATAATCGTTGTTATTGGGGGGATTAGCGGTACAGTAACGACTAAATCCCGCCTCTACCGGCAAGAGATTTTGATAGTATAAATAAACTAATAATTGACCAACTAGGGAGATAACCGAGGCGATCGAGATATTTTTCGGGGTTAATCTTCCTTGCCATTCTCGCATAATTTGCGGGTTGGTTTCCGTGAGGCGATCGATTATTGTCGCTATCATATTTCTGTCCTCTCTACAGCCGTTATTAGGAGCTAATCCTAGATTAACCCAGTAACTTGTCGATCGGTTCGGGGAGGAAGAAATCCATCGAGATGCAGCTAAAATCTGGGTTCGGGAATCAAAAGGGGAAAAGTGCCAGACCCGGGAGCTTCTGTTTTACACTAGAATTTGGCCGCCTGAATCTAGATCTATGCCCACTCTGACTCTCAATTTTCCCCTAACTGCCGTTGTCGGCCAAGAAGCGATTAAATTAGCCCTACTCTTAGCCGCCGTGGATCCCGCCCTAGGGGGTGTGGTAATTGCCGGTCGTCGGGGAACCGCCAAATCAGTCATGGCGCGAGCGATACATTCCCTACTGCCACCGATCGAAATTATCGCAGGTAATGTCTTTAATTGTGATCCCAACAATGCCGACGAATGGGACGATCACACTAAAGAAGAATATAGCAGTGGAGAAGTCCCCACGGAAGTTATCCGGGCCCCCTTCGTGCAGATTCCCCTGGGAGTCACCGAGGATCGTTTATTGGGGTCCGTCGATGTGGAAGAATCGGTGAAACGGGGGGAACCAGTCTTTCAACCCGGTTTATTAGCCAGCGCTCATCGGGGAATTCTCTACGTCGATGAAATTAATCTACTCGATGACCAAATTGCTAACCAATTACTCACAGTTTTAAGCGAAGGACGCAACCAAATCGAACGGGAAGGCATCAGTTTTCAACATCCCTGTAAACCGCTCCTGATCGCTACTTATAACCCAGAAGAAGGGGACTTACGAACCCATTTATTAGATAGAATTGCCATTGCCCTTTCCGCCGATGGTGTCCTCAGTTTAGACCAACGAGTCACCGCCGTCAATCAGGCGATCGAGTATGCTGTTTCTCCCAGCGCTTTTATCGCCCAATATGCCCAAGAAATCGATGATCTAAAAACCGAAATTATTCTGGCGAGGGAATGGTTAAAAGAGGTAAAAATTAAACCCGAACAAATTAGTTATCTAGTGGAGGAAGCGGTGCGCGGTAGGGTAGAAGGTCATCGCGCCGAGATTTTTGCCGTGAGAGTAGCCAAGGCCGCCGCTGCTTTAGAAGGTCGGGATTTAGTCAGTGCCGATGACTTAAAAAGAGCCGTCGAATTAGTTATTGTACCTCGATCGCTGATTACGCCGCCACCTCCAGAACAGGAACAACAGCCACCGCCACCACCGCCACCACCGGAACCGCCCCAAGACGAAAACCAGCAGGAACAGGAAGAAAAAGAGGAGGAGAAAGAGGAAGAAAAAGAACCGGAACAGCCGGATAATCTGCCGGAAGAATTTGTTTTCGACCCAGAAGGGGTTTTACTGGATCCCAGTGTGTTGTATTTTGCCCAGATGGCCCAGCGTCAGGGGAAATCCGGGGCGCGTAACCTGATTTTCTCGGAAGATAGGGGACGTTATATTAAGCCGATGTTACCCCGGGGCAAGGTAAAAAGAGTCGCCGTCGATGCCACTCTCCGGGCGGCTGCCCCCTATCAAAAAGCCCGTCGCTTAAGGAATCCCGAACGTCATGTGATTATAGAAGAAGGGGATCTGCGCTCAAAACGGCTGGCCCGCAAGGCCGGTTCTTTAATTGTCTTTGTCGTTGATGCCTCCGGTTCCATGGCCCTGAATCGGATGCAGTCGGCCAAAGGTGCGGTTATGCGTCTGTTAACGGAAGCTTACGAAAATCGCGACCAGATTGCCCTGATTCCTTTCCGGGGTGAGCGAGCAGATGTACTATTGCCGCCGACCAAATCGATTACCCTAGCGAAAAAACGTCTAGAAACCCTGCCCTGTGGCGGTGGTTCCCCCTTAGCTCACGGTTTAACCCAAGCGGTTCATGTGGGGATGAATGCCCGTTTATCGGGAGATATCGGTCAAGTGGTGATTGTGGCGATTACCGACGGGAGAAGTAATATTCCTTTGGCGAAATCTTTAGGCGAACCGATTCCGGAGGGGGAAAAACCGGATATTAAGGCAGAACTGCTCGATATTGCCGCTAAAATTCGCTCTTTAGGCATTAAACTGCTGGTTATCGATACGGAGAAAAAATTCGTCTCCACTGGTTTTGCCAAAGAATTAGCCCTAAAAGCCGGGGGTAAGTATTATCATCTACCCCGGGCTACGGAACAAGCGATCGCATCTATGGCGCGAGGGGCAATTGCGGGACTGTAGCTAGGGTTTGCGGCAAAAAGTTTTTCGGTGGGGGCAGGGTGTAGCCCCCCCAACCCCCCCGACATCGGGGGGGCAGGGTGTGGGGTGTAGGGAAGGAAACCTCTTTCATCTGTGGGGGTGAAAATTTTTTCATCGGGACTGCCTCCTGCCGTCGTTAATGACTTGTATTTTGCTGATTTTCTGTTTTTTTTCGGTCCAGTGTGACAGCATCTAGAAAAACTTAACAATAATCAGCAATAAGCGAGAGATATACTACAAACAAACATGAGCAAGTTTTAATTAAGATAACTATGAGCTTTCGATTGGGCAAAATCTTGATAGCAGGGGTATTAGCGACACTTTTGCTAGTAACTTCCTGTGCTAAAGCTCCCTCGCAATTTGACCAAGCGCAACAAGAAAGTACCGCTCGCGGGGCGGCGGCAGTGGTGAAAGAATCCACCTCTGGCGGCAGTTTTAATCGGTTTTTCCCGCCTTCTGGGGGAGGATACGAGCGCGTCTATACCCAGGAGAAAAAAGGCTTTGCCGAGGCAAAACTGAAGCAAGATGGCAAAGTTCTGGCTATGTTAGCCATATCTGACATCAGCAATAATCCCGCGGCGGCCAATAAATTCCAAGACAGTCAAACCACAATTAAAGGTTTTCCCGCTGTCGAACAGGGTGCAACCGCCAGCGCCGTTTTAGTCAATAATCGCTATCAAGTCAAGGTTTTATCGCGGGAGCCGGATTTTACCGCCAGCGATCGCCAAACTTGGTTAGCTAAGTTCGATTTAGATGGTTTAGCAAAGTTAAAGTAAGGAGACATCCGTGAGTAAGCCAATTTTTCAACTGGTGGACGAATTACCGACGAATAATCTCACCGTCAAAGTTCTCAAAACCCTTGATTATGTGGTGCCGGGACAGTGGGATAACCTAGTCGGGTTTAAAAATACAATTATCAAAGTCACCGGCGAAACCGACGAAAGCATGATTCAACAGATTGGCGATCGAGCCGTTTGGTTGTTTAATGATAAATCCCAGGGCTATCAACGGGCGCTCTGGCTCTACCAAACCATCGACAGCGCCGATAATGCCCTAGCCACCGCCTCTCTTGCCAATGCCGTCGGTGGTAAAATTCCCCTCATGGGCGGTTTAATCGAAAGATTAACTCCTGCCCCCGAAAAAGCGCAAACCATCGATCTAACCCTGAAATTAGTGACAGAATTAATCGCTTTTTGTCAAATTAATGGCATTCCGGGGGATAGTATCGATGATTTCGTCGCTTCTCTGGGAGATTATAGCGGCGAATCCCTGATGCGGATGGCGGCGTTAGTTTGTTTGGATGGTTTAATTCCCCTGGGGGGCAGTTTTATCCGCAAAGTGGAATCGGGCCTCAGCATTCTCAGGCCAGAAGAATTAGAATCTAACTCCACTTTCGGCAGTATTAAAGAATTGATTCCGGGGGGAAATACTGCCAGAAAATTAGACTTTATCGGTCAAAGTTTCGACTCCACTAAAGGTTGGATGAGTGGTTTTGTCAGCGAGCGCAGTTTGAGCCAGCAGGGATTATTGAGCAAAATCCAGGGATTTATCGACTTTTCTGCCGATAAATTGGTATATGTCGGGGCATTCCTCGATATGACGACTAATTACTATGAACATACTGGCATTCAAACCCTGGCTCGTCGTTTAATCGAAAGAGCCGTGGCGGAAATTTAAGTGGCATAGGGGGGAGAGATGGACAGACCGATACTAAATCCGCTTTTAATAGTGTGATTAACCCCCAATCCGACTGTAAAAACCTACTTCCCACTCGGCCAAGTATTTAGTATAATATCCTCTCTTTAGTCCCTCAAGGCCATGAATCAGGTACAACTTATCCATGCCGCTAAACAGCAAGATGCAGCCGCTATTATTGTCCTACTTAACCAAAGTCTCTTAACCAGAAAAATAGAGGTTATTGAAGCCACCTCACAAGAAAATGCCCTGACTCTCAAAGTTCAATCCAAAAGGATACCCAATCAACACAAATTATTGCCTTTTTTGTCGGCAGAAATCAAAAGCTTGGGCATCGATGGATTAGAACAAGTGATCGTTTACGGTATGACCGAGGAATCCGATATCCCCGCTTGGCAAGAATCGATAACCCTGAGTCAAGATGATTTAATCGTCAATCATGTCACCAAATTAAACTCTTTGCCGATAATAACCGCAGAAATCGCCGAAAATGACCGAGAAGACGACCCAGAAGCTTTGGAAGACTCTGAAACAACCGAAGAAAAAGCCCTAGAGAAACCAGAGGAGTTCCCTGAAGCTGCTGAGGATATTGTGGCTACTGGTGAGGGATTTTCCCTATCTCATCGGAGAGATTCCCCTTGTCCCCTCAGTATAATTTTGTCTTACCTAGCGATTGGTTTTGGTGCTGGAATTATTATAGGTGCTTACTTCGGCTATCAAAAAGCAGTGAGTAAAATGTACGCACAACCCGGAGCGATCGAACAACCCCGATAAATTTTCCTGTCCCCAACCTGATATGATCGGAATTGCCCCGCTTACGATTAAAACCAATGCAGAATTTTCCTAT
This sequence comes from Microcystis sp. T1-4, assembly GCF_000297435.1. GTDB lineage: Bacteria > Cyanobacteriota > Cyanobacteriia > Cyanobacteriales > Microcystaceae > Microcystis. Next base: position 9,255 of record NZ_CAIP01000022.1, read on the forward strand.
CTCCAAATCTCAATGATTTAGGGCTTTTTTTCTTGGCAATTTGTCGTTAAGGACAGCAGCACCAGCTTATTTTTGATCTTTAGCCCCGTCTATCTAACCGCTCATGTCTATGGAAGAAGCCTTGAAACTCCTAAAAGAATATGGATGTATTAAACTAAAAATTGCCCAATCCCCCGAAGAAGAAGAAGCTCTAAGACAGGCAATTTTATTAGTTAACCAAGGTTCGGAATCAATTAATTTAGGTATCTGTGCCGATAACAATGAAGAGGGATTTAAAGCCCTGAAAAGTTATCTACAAGCCCTAGGATATCCCCTACCTAATAGTCTCCCAGAAGACCAACCAGAACAGGGAGCGGTGTATATTAAATACAATACCCAAAGACAAGCTTCCTATCTCGATTCCTATACGGGGACCTATCGCGGTGTCCTGGTTTCTTGTCAATCAGAAAATGATCAATTAGTCGGTACTTATGGTCACTTTCCCCTCGATTTATTTTCTTAAGAGGGATAGTTTTTACTGTTTACTAATAACAAGCAAAAAGTTAACCACTCCTATCCACTGACCTTCTCTTTCCTGACTCTTTTAATAATTTTACCTGAAAAAAATATGTATTTGTTAATTCCAGCAGCGGGAATGGGTAAACGGATGGGCAGCGATCGCAATAAGTTACTGCTCACCCTGCACGGAAAACCGCTCCTCGCTTGGACTTTACTGGCTGCCATGCAATCCAGGGCAATTATCTGGATTGGTATCATGGCACAACCAGAAGACTTTGAGGAGATCCGAGCAATTATCACCGCCATAAATGCCCTTAAACCCGTGCAAATCATCCAAGGAGGCGAAACCAGACAAAAATCAGTTTATAATGGCTTACAAGCCCTACCAGAGGGGGCTGAGACGGTTTTAATTCACGATGGGGCGCGATGTTTAGCCACTCCCGAATTATTCGATCGCTGTGCGGCCGCTTTAGCCACTTGTCAGGGTTTTATTGCGGCCATTCCGGTAAAAGATACGATTAAAATTGTCGATAGCAAGGGCTGGATTGAGGATACACCGGATCGATCGCGGTTGTGGGCGGCCCAAACGCCCCAGGGTTTTCAGGTAAAATTATTAAAAGAATGTCATGAACAGGGGCGAAAATTAGCTTGGGAAGTCACCGACGATGCTGCCTTATTAGAAAAATGTGGTTTTCCCGTGAAAATTGTCGTCGGTGAAGAAACTAACTTAAAAATTACTACCCCGGGGGATCTGGCAATTGCCGAATATATTTTAAGTCAACGTTTGCCATAAAAGTTTACAGTGATTGTATTAGACTAGGTAGCGGTCAACTCTAGGCGGTCTCTGATGATTTTTCCCTTTATATCAGTAATCATTCCCATCTACAATGGTGAAGATGATCTTCCCGATTTGCTCAAATGTTTGCAAAGTCAAACTTATCCCCGAGAGCAAGTGGAGTATCTTCTCGTAAATAACAATAGCAGCGATCAAACTGGGTCTATTTTAGAACAGGCAGCGATCGAGAGTAAAGGGTCAGGATTTCCGTTAGTTGTGCTTACAGAAAATCAGATTCAAAGTTCCTACGCCGCTCGTAATTTAGGCATAAAAAATGCCCGTTATAATCTGTTAGTTTTTACCGATGCCGATTGTCGTCCTTCCTATCAATGGTTAGAAGAAATAGTTAAACCCTTTGGTGATGCTAATATCGGTATCGTTGCAGGGGAAATATTAGCTTTAACTGGTAACTCAATGCTAGAAAAATATGCTGAACGTCGAGAGATTCTCTCGCAAAAATTTCTCTTAGAACACCCTTTTTCTCCCTATGGTCAAACAGCTAATTTAGCAATTAGAAAAGCCGCTTTCGAGAAAGTTGGTCTATTTCGTCCCTATTTAACTACGGGTGGCGATGCCGATATCTGTTGGCGTATTCAACAACAAACCGACTGGCAATTAACCTACGCACCAGAGGCAATTATTTACCATCGTCATCGTTCGACTATCAAGAGTTTTCGCAGTCAATTTCAACGCTACGGCTGTTCAAATCGCTATCTTCACGAATTGCACGGGGTCGAATTGATGCGACCTTTAACCAATCAACAGTTATTTTTTAGTCTCGGTCGTTGGTTATTAAAAGATCTACCAAAAAATACCCTCAAGTTACTGTTTGGCAAGGCTGATATAGTAGATTTATTGGCTACTCCCCTCGATTTAATTGGGTTTCAGTCCCGCAGCCAAGGACAGTCCACGGCTAAATTACCCGAAAAAGCTAAAGAAATCGAATGGCTTTAATTCAGTTATCAGTTATCAGTTATCGGTTATCAGATGTAAGTTTTCAGTTCACTGATTACTGATTACTGATTACTGTTTACTGATTAAGGTTTCCTCTAGGGTTTCTCCCTGAGTGAAACATCCTGGAATATTCTTAATTTCCGATACATATCCCTCGTCATCATAAGGATAAATTGTTATTGGATA
>NZ_CAIP01000021.1 GCF_000297435.1 Microcystis sp. T1-4
TGGGATTGAGTGATAAAATCGCAAGTAACGCCCAATTTTATCGAGGAGTTTCCCCGTAAAAATCCCAACTTGGTAGATTTACAAACATGAGATGCACCCAGCAGATTTTGCCATGACTTTCAGGAAAGAATAGGACTGACTGGCTAAGGTAAAATTAGGGTTTCGGCTTATCTTGAACTGAGGTTAAAATAAAAAATATTTCAGTTATCAATTTTTCATGAATATCAGACAAGAAATCACTTTATTGATGATGTGCATGGCATTTTCGAGTACATTTTTCGGTGAGGTTTTCGCTGCTCCACGTCTTGACTGGCACAGTGCCGATTTTGAAGGTCTGCGAGTAATTGCCGAGTCAGCTTGGAAGACCGAATACGAAGCAAAGAAACGCGGGGAAGAACTACACTTCAAATATGAATTTCAAAATCTGGGTATTCTTTGGATTCCTTACTATAGTAATCTATCGGGAAAATCGCTCTATCAAACAATTATCGTTCCAGAGGGCAATTGTGATCGATTTTTACAAGAGAATATTCGACGAATCAATCGCGATGCCTACTGCTTTACACCCAGTAATCGTGGTTTAGCCCCCAACCGTCGAGGTGGTCGGATTTTCTAATTTTATATCTCCCTGGCTGTGGTAATTCTCAACTCAATTTTAGAGTGAGCAAGAAGGCTAAAGCCTAAAATAAAAAAGAGGGCAGGTTTTACCCCACCCTTTGATCCTACTTTAAACGAATTACTAACCGGCGATCGGGTTCCACGCCGCGACTTTCCGTGGTTAAATCGTTTTCTTCCTGAAAAAAGGCATGGATTTGGCGACGTTCCGCCGAAGATAGGGCTTTTAATTCTATTTCCTGTCCTGTTTGCCGCACTTGCGTCGCCGCTTGATTCACCCAGTCGAAAAGTTCTGACTGTCTTTGTTGACGATAGCCATTGATTTCGACAATATAGAACTGATGTTCTGCCAACTCGACACCAATATTCAGAATCGTATTAGCTAGGGATTGAATCGCATCCAGTCCCTCACCCTTATTAGCGAGGAGGAGTTCCACTTGTTGGGGACTCAATTGACTACTATCAATAATTAACCAACAGGAGGAAGGTCCAGTTCCCAATTCCTGCACTCCAATCTGGACATCTGCGGGCATGGCCATCAACTTTAGCAGTTTTTCCAGCCATTGTTTAGCTTTCTCGCTATTTTGCTCCCATATACTCATTACGATGTTTTTTCCTTTTTCTTGCTAGAACGTTTTTCAAAGGGGAGAGCATCGCGGGATTTTTCCGTTTTTTCCTGTTCCGCTACCAATTTTTGCAGGTTTTCTGGTAACGGTTCCCGCATCAAAATCACCGTTTGAATAGTTTGGAAGATGTTCGCAGTTAGGATATACATCAATACCCCCGCCGGTAAGGGGAAAAACAGGAACATCATACTAAAAATTATCGGGGTGATTTTATTCACCGTTTGCTGTTGTTGGGCTGCTCCCCCCGAAGGTGCGCCGGCACCGGATAACTCTTGGTTAACATAGATACTAATACCGAAAGCGATCACCATCGCCAAGATATCCCAGTGAATTTCACCATTGGCACCGGTTGCCCCAATTCTTCCCAGGGCCTCAATAAAGAGAAAACCCGTATTAGCGGCAATCCCCGGCACGATAACTTTAATACTGGCATCTCCGGGGGCTAAAGCGACGATGGAACCGTCTTCATTAACCTGCACCAGTTCTTGCCCTTTAAGCACCTCGTAGGTGGGTTTTAGGTTATTTTCGGGTACTTCCGTGGCTAATTGGCTTAAAGACTTGCCCTGGTCGTTTTGCAAGTCGATTTTTACCTGTTCTCCCGGGGCGATTTTATTGCCTTGGGGTAAAAAGGCGGTAATGGGATAGTGGAGAGACTCGTCAATATAGACGTTTTGGGGTTTGGTGGCATAGGGTTGGCGCTGCACGAGGGCGATTTGTTCAGCCGGCAGCACCTGTAAATCGACGGTATAGTTAATATCCGAGAAGGGGGAACCCCGCAGCGTCGCAAATAAAGCCAAAAGAATCGGCATTTGTAATAGCAGGGGTAAACAACCGGCCAGGGGATTGCCCAACTCCTGCATTAATTTGCCCATTTCCTCCTGTTGTTTTTGCGGGTCATTTTTGTAGCGTTGTTGAATTTCTGCCTGTCTTTCCTTCATCAAGGGTTGAGTGATTCGCATTTTTCTCATATTGCGAATCTGGCCGGCACTGAGGGGAAAGACGGCAAATCTCACCACCAGCGTTAAAGCAATGATGGCGAAACCGTAACTATGCACAATCCGAAAGAAAAAATCTAGGATTGGCAACATGATATTTGTGGAAATAAATCCGACTCCAAAATCCATGGGTTTAATCTATGTCTTCTCGTTTAATGGGGTGGCACTGTAACAAATCTAATTTATCGAATCGAGGCGATCGATTATTTTGTTTTATTGACTGATGATCGATTCTAGGGGACGACCGGTTTTATCGGCGACTCTTTCGGCAATATAGTCATGAATTTCCCGAAATTTCGGCATCGCGCGCATTTCTAAACGACTTCTATCCTTGAGAGTTACGACAATATCCCCCCAAATACCAATTCCTCTCGGCATTTTTGCCACTTTTGCCACTTCTGAATAGATAATATCCGTGCGATCGCGTCCCATCCAACCCCCGGTGATCGAAATCCGCCGATCGGTTATCTTATATCTTAACCAGATTGCCCGTACCACTGCCCCAACGGTCAAAGGTAAACAAATCACCGTAAATCCTAGCAGTATATTGATGATTAGGTCGCCGATGTGCGGACCGCCTTCATAAAAAGTTTCTTCTTTAATGCCCATGAATTATATTCGCCTTCACTAACAACTGCTTTAATTCTCGCAAAAAATGTTCATAATTGCACTCGATCGCCCCTAGACGGATAATGATTATCCCTCGCCATCCTGCTGCTATTTCTGGCAATAACTGCCGAATTACCGCTCGTATTTGTCTTTTTAGTCGATTACGAACCACCGCTTTTTTACTAACTTTCTTGCTAATCGAGATACCAAAACGACTGGGGCCGGGGGCATCTGGGCAAGAATCCTCTAAACTAATTAAGGTTAAGTGGGAACCGTGATAACGCCTCCCTTTTCCATAGACAGCTTGAAAATCCTGTCGATGTTTTAAGCGATGAATTTGGGGTAGTCCCACGAAAATTAGTCGGTTCCCAGAATAACCTAAACACTTAAACGATAGCGCCCTCTTTTCCGACGAGCTTTAATGACTTTACGTCCGTTGACGCTACGCATTCTCGCTCTAAATCCAGAAGTGCGCTTCTGTTTGCGCGTGGTTCCTTCTAAAGTACGTTTACTCACTGCTGATTTTTCTCCTTAAGATAGAGTTAGTCTATAGATATAAAGACACAATTTTCTATTATAACAAAATTACCAGGAATTTGGAAGCCCATGGTCAAGCTCCGTTTTGGTCGAGATATCTGCAATTATCTCCCGGTGGCTGAAAAGCGCGAATGGTTGGTCACTAATGGTATTGGGGGTTTTGCTGCGGGAACTGTGGCCGGATTGCTAACTCGCTGTTATCATGGCCTGTTGATCGCTGCTTTGGCTCCACCGACGAAAAGAACGCTGCTAGTGACTAAAATCGATGAATCGGTACAATATAACCAGAAACTTTATCATCTGGCCAGCAATCGCTGGTTAGGTGCTACGATCGAACCGCAAGGCTATATTAATATCGAAAGTTTTCATCTGGAAGGCACAATTCCCGTCTGGACTTTTACCTGCGGGGATGCCTTGCTAGAAAAGCGTATCTGGATGGAACAGGGAGAAAATACCACCTATGCTCGCTACACCTACCTTCGTGGCAATTCTCCCCTAACTCTCAATCTGACTGCTTTTGTCAATTATCGTGATTTTCACGGCAATACCCAGAGTTTTAACTGGCAAATGGATATTAGTCCTCTGGAAAAAGGAGTCAGAGTGATTGCCTATGACCATGCTGTACCTTTTTATCTATTAATCAGTCAGGGACAGGTTTTTCCTGCTCATATCTGGTATTATCGCTTTGATTTGGCCGTGGAACGTTATCGTGGTTTAATCGATCGGGAAAATCATCTCCATGGTGCTAGTTTTTCGGCTACTCTTAAAGTGGGAGAATCGGTGACAATTGCCGCTAGTACCCGTCCCGATCCGAATTTAGACGGTCAATCTTCTCTAGAGTCTCGCTATCGCTACGAGAATAGTCTGATTAATCCCCAGCAGCCACCATGGATTCAACAACTTACCCTCGCTGCCGACCAGTTTATCGTTAGTCGTCCTCTCCGGGATCAACCGGAGGGCAAAACGATAATCGCGGGTTATCCTTGGTTTGGTGATTGGGGTCGCGATACGATGATCTCCCTAAGAGGATTAACTTTGACTACAGGCAGACCTGCGATCGCGCGTCAGATTTTACTAACTTTTTCCCGTTATCTAGACCGGGGTTTATTGCCCAATTTACTGCCCGATGGGGGAGAAATGCCCGAATATAACGCTGTCGATGCTATTCTTTGGTATTTTGAAGCCATTCGTTCCTATTTTAACCAAAGCCAAGATTTTGAGTTTCTGAAAACTATTTATCCCGCTTTAAAGGAAGTGATCGCTTGGTTTCGTCGCGGTACTCGCTACAATATTCACCTAGATGACGATGGTTTGATCTATGCCGGCGAAACGGGAGTACAGTTAACTTGGATGGATGCCAAAGTTGATGATCTGGTGATTACTCCCCGCATCGGCAAACCCGTAGAAATTAATGCCCTTTGGTTCAATGCCCTAAAAATTATGGTTCAATTTGCCCATTATTTGGGCATGGATGCCACTGATTACGAAAAAATGAGAAAAATGACCTTAAAAGGGTTTTCTCGCTTCTGGGATGATTCTCTGGGGTATTGTTACGATGTTTTAGATACGGACAAGGGCAATGATGCCAGTTTACGACCGAATCAACTTTTTGCCGTGTCCTTGTCGGTGGAGGAGTTATTAAATTTCCCACAGAAAAAGGCCATTGTCGATATTTGTACTGTCAAACTGTTGACTTCTCGCGGTTTGCGATCGCTAACTACCGATCATCCCGATTACCGTGGCGTTTACAGTGGCGATCGCCTAAAAAGAGATAGTGCTTACCATCAGGGGACAGTCTGGGGATGGTTATTAGGGGCATTTATCGAAGCCCATCTGAAAGTCTATCGCGATCCTATCCTAGCTGAGAGTTTTTTAACACCGATGATCGACCATCTTCGGGATAGCTGTATCGGTAATTTAAGTGAAATTTTCGATGGTAATGCCCCTTTTACCCCTAGGGGAGCTTTTGCCCAAGCATGGACGGTGGCAGAGGCATTAAGGGTTTGGGAAGCGATCCGAGAATTTCGGCCATAATCCTTTAAAATGAGCAATTGTTAGGTGTGTTAGGCCAGCTAAAAGGCCGACCCTAAAAACCTCAGTTCGATGGTTATAGACAAAACTCTCATGCAGAAACCGCAAGTTATTTTTCTCGATGCTGTGGGGACCATTTTTGGAGTAAAAGGCAGTGTCGGAGCAATTTATAGTCAAATAGCGGCGGATTTTGGGGTAGAAGTGGCGGCCGAGAGACTAGAACAATCTTTCTCCGCTATTTTCCCCACTTCTCCCCCCCTGGCTTTTCCTAAGGTTGAACCGGCACAAATTCCCGAGTTAGAGTATCGCTGGTGGCGATCGCTGACGGGGGCAGTTTTTAATAATTTAGGTTATCTGGAAAGATTTCCCGATTTTGAGGCTTTTTTTGGCGAACTTTATCATCATTTTGCCACGGCCGAGCCTTGGGTCCTGTACGAGGATGTCATTCCCGCTTTAAGACTCTGGCAGATTCAGGGGATCGAGTTGGGCATTATTTCTAATTTTGATAGTCGTATCTACCAAGTTTTGGCCGAATTAGGCTTAGAATATTTTTTTCGATCGATCACGATTTCTTCTCAGGTAGGAGCAGCTAAACCCGCTCCTGAAATTTTTCAAATCGCCCTGCAAAAACATGATTGTCCTCCCGCACAAGCTTGGCATATTGGCGATAGTAAAAAAGAGGACTACCAAGGGGCAAAAGCCTTGGGTATAGAAGCGTTTTTAATTAAAAGATCCAGAGGGTTTGCTGAATAAATCTAAAAACCTTCTCCCCACTTCCCACTTCCCACTTCCCACTTCCCACTTTCAAGTCAGTGGGGATAGGGGACAGGGAGGGAATACAGACCCTACCAGCTAATACCTAAACCTCGAACTGGTTTAATCCCCATGGAGATTTTAGACCGATTCCTGGGATGGAATGGAAGTAGATTCTGACTGATCAGCGTTAGGATCTGTCTCTTTGGGGGCGGCCACTTTTACCAAAGCATGACGCAGGACCTGTTCTCCGAGAGTGTATCCTCGCACTAACTGCTCGATCACCGTGCCTTCCGGATATTCATCGGTGTACTCCCGCATCATCGCTTCGTGGTGGGTGGGATCAAAGGGTTGACCTTCCGGACGCATGGGGGAAACGCCTAAACGCTTGAGACTCTCTACTAAGGTTTTACAGACCCCTTGGTAACTCCTGTGAATAGCCGTTTCGCCATCATTAGCCGGTTTAATGTGAGTACGGGCGCGCTCAAAATTATCCACCACGCCAAGAATTTCCATCAGGGTTTTGCCCTTGATTTTTGTTTCCAGTTCCTCTTTTTCCTTGGCTGTGCGCTTGCGAAAATTGTCGAACTCGGCCGCTAGAGTGATATAGCGTTTCTTGTAGGCATCAACCTGTTGGGTTTGCTCCTCTAACTGCTGTTTGAGAGTGTCGATTTCCTCTTCTAGAGCATCGATAGTCATTCCGCCTAGGAGGGAAAATTCCTCGCTAGAGGCGGACTTGTCCGTTACCGTTTTGGCTTCATCGGTGACACTGGCTTCTGATTCGGTGCTAAGGGATTCGGGGGAATTAGGAAAGGATTCTTGGTTTTCGTCGAAAATTGTTGAGTTATTCGGTTCTGCACTCATGGTATACAATTATAGTTGGTAATTTGGCGATATATGACCATTTACTGCTAATTTTGGTCTTTAAGTACCAGTTAATAATCAAGGTTCAAGCTTTAATGTAACATTTTGTGGACAAGATGGGTAACTGGATATAAGCGACCCCGATAGATAATCAGTGATCTAGAAAAATTTTTGCTAGAATAAAATTTTATCAGTAAGATTGGGAACATTTAAGGGTAGTGGAGAGGTTAAGAATCGTCTATGACATTTTCTGCCAAGAAAACCCGTGCCGTTGCCCTACGCAATTACTTTTCCCCCTTTGGCAACAAGTTGGTGCAGTCGGGCTATATCGGTGCCGACCAAATGCAACAGGCCCTAGTGGAAACACGGAAATCGGGACGATCGCTAGTAGAAATATTACAACAACTAACCGGGCGCCCTTTGCCCCCAGATTTGCAGCGACAGTATAAGAAAAATCAGTTATTTGAATTAAAAATTCTCTACGGAGTCGAATCGATCGACCCCGAATTAACCGATGTGGATGAAATGGAAATAGCGCGATTGATCGACTCTTTGATTCCGATCGATCTTTGTCGTCGCTATCGTCTCATCCCCCTGCGAAAGATCGAAGGGGAGCCGGCTGCGATTTTGATAGCCATGGTCGATCCCGACAACCTCGAGGCTTCCGACGATATTAACCGCATTCTCCGCCCCAGGGATTTAGGTTTACAGCGTTTGGTGATTACCGGCGAGGACTATGAAAGATTACTGGAAAAATTCCATCGGGCCCAATCGGAACTAGACCAGGAAAAAGCCCGACTGCAAAAAGAAAAAGAACTGGAAAAACTCTCGGATCTGACCGATATTGTCGGCAATATTGAGGTGGCCTCCAGTGCGGCTAACGATGAAGCGGCCGATGATCTCGGGGAAGGGGAGGCTAATCAGGCCCCCGTCATCAACCTGGTCAATAAAATTCTAGCTAAGGCCCTACAGGAAGGATCCTCGGATATTCACATCGAACCCCAAGAAGAATTCCTGAAAATTCGCTTTCGCAAAGATGGAGTTCTTCATCAAGCTTTTGATCCACTGCCGAAAAAAATTACCCCGGCGGTCACTGCCCGTTTTAAAATCATGGCCGATCTCGATATCGCCGAACGTCGTCTTCCCCAAGATGGTAAAATTCGGCGGATCTATCAAGGGCGGAAAGTGGATTTTCGGGTTAATACCCTGCCCAGTCGCTACGGGGAAAAAGTCTGTTTACGGATTCTCGACAACTCGGCCACCCAGTTGGGTTTAGATAAACTAATCACCGATCAAAAAACCCTGCAAATCGTCCGAGATATGGCTAGTCGTCCCTTTGGTCTGTTGCTGGTGACAGGCCCGACCGGTTCGGGGAAATCCACCACTTTATACTCGGTCTTAGCGGAAAGAAATTACCCCGGAGTTAATATTAATACCGCCGAGGACCCGATCGAATATTCTCTACCGGGTATCACCCAGGTGCAGGTAATTCGGGAAAAGGGCATGGATTTCGCCTCGATTCTCCGGGCCTTCCTGCGACAAGATCCGGATGTGATTCTGGTGGGAGAAACTAGGGATAAGGAAACGGCTAAAACAGCGATCGAGGCCGCCCTAACCGGTCACTTGGTCCTAACTACCCTACACACCAACGATGCCGCAGGTGCGATCGCTCGTCTCGACGAGATGGGGGTTGAACCGTTTATGATTTCTGGTTCCCTCTTGGGAGTCTTGGCCCAGCGTCTCGTGCGCCGCGTCTGTACTGAGTGCCGAGTCGCCTATCACCCCGGTCAAGGGGAATTGGCCCGTTTCGGTCTTGCCGCGGCCAATGAACGGGAAGTGACCTTTTATAAGGCTAATACCCTGACCCTAGAGGAAATTCAACAGGCGCGAAAACAGGGTAATCTTTGTCCCAAATGTAGCGGCAGCGGTTATAAAGGTCGCGTCGGGGTCTATGAGGTAATGCAGAATAGTGAACGACTGCAGCAGTTAATTAACCAAGGGGCAACCACCGATCGCATTAAGGAGGCGGCCGTCGACGAGGGCATGGTGACACTCCTCGCCTATAGTTTAAATCTGGTGCGCGAGGGTTACACCACCCTCGAAGAGGTGGAACGGGTGACATTTACCGATTCTGGTCTGGAATCGGAACTAAAAGCCAAACGTAAAAGCGGTTTAATCTGTCGTGGTTGTCGCGCCGAACTACAACCAGAATGGCTCGATTGTCCCTATTGTATGACACCGCGATTTAGTGATTAAGACAGTTTTTCAGTTATCGGTTATCGGTTATCAGTGATCAGATTTGAGTTTTAACTAAGGAGTATTAAGTGAGTAGTCTTAAATAGCACTTTCCTAATGTCTGTTCACTGGTTACTGTTCACTGATTTTACCTTATAGATGGGGTTTAACCTATGGAATTAATGATCGAAGATTTAATGGAACAATTGGTCGAGATGGGCGGTTCCGATATGCACATTCAGTCCGGGGCGCCGGTCTATTTTCGTATTAGTGGCAAACTGTCCCCGATTAATGAAGAATCTTTAACCCCGCAAGATTGTCAGAAATTGATTTTTAGTATGCTCAATAATACCCAAAGAAAAGAGTTAGAGCAGAATTGGGAATTAGACTGTTCCTACGGGGTGAAGGGATTGGCAAGATTTAGGGTCAATGTTTATAAAGAAAGGGGGGCTTATGCCGCTTGTTTAAGGGCTTTGTCCTCTAAAATTCCTAACTTTGAACAATTAAATTTACCAGCAATAGTCCGAGAATTATCGGAAAGACCGAGGGGATTAATTCTCGTAACTGGGCAAACAGGTTCAGGTAAAACTACCACTTTAGCGGCAATTTTAGACTTAATTAATAGAACCAGATCTGAACATATTTTAACTGTAGAAGACCCAATTGAATACGTTTTTCCTAATATAAAAAGCCTGTTTCACCAACGACAAAAAGGAGAAGATACCAAGAGTTTTGCTAACGCTTTAAGGGCAGCTTTGCGGGAAGATCCTGATATTATCCTTGTGGGAGAAATGCGGGATTTAGAAACAATTAGTTTGGCGATCACGGCGGCAGAAACCGGTCACTTAGTCTTGGGAACCCTACACACTAGCTCGGCAGCGGGAACAGTGGATCGGATTATTGACGTTTTCCCCGCTAACCAACAGGCACAAATTCGCGCCATGTTATCCAACTCTTTACTAGCAGTTTTTAGTCAAAACCTAGTCAAGAAAAAAAATCCTAAACCGGGGGAATTTGGCCGGGCAATGGTACAGGAAATCATGGTGGTAACTCCAGCGATTGCCAACCTAATTCGCGAAGGAAAAGCCCCCCAAATCTACTCAGCCATTCAAACGGGAATGAAGTTAGGAATGCAAACCATGGAACAGGGATTAGCTAATTTAGTTGTTAGGGGTGTTGTCTCTTTGGAAGAGGCAATTTCTAAAAGTGGTAAACCCGATGAATTACAACGTCTGGTCGCTGGGGCCAGCGTTAACGCTAAAGCCCGGATTTAATAACAAATAGTAACCTTTAAGCGTTCGTCAGCCCCTATCAGTTATCAGTGAACAGTAATCAGTGAAAAGAAAGTACCGAAGTTTTCACTTAACACTATCTACCCACTTAAAACTCCAATCTGATAACTGATAACTGATAACTGATAACTGATAACTGATAACTGATAACTGATAACTGATAACTGATAACTGATTTGTCCTATGCCTACTTTTGTCGCACAAGTTAAAAACAGATATGGAAAAGTTTTCCAAGAGAAAATTGAGGCCATGTCTCCCGAGCAGGCCCGGAGGATACTGAAGACAAAATATGCTGCCGTCGGTAAAATCAAAAAACTGGGGGGAGAGATCGATCTTTCCAGTTTAGAGTTGATGTTCTCCAGCATTTCCATCAAAGATAAAGCGGTTTTTTCCCGTCAATTTTCGGTGATGATTAATGCTGGTGTGGCGATTGTGAGATGTTTGGGAGTTTTGGGGGATCAATGCGGTAATCCCAAGATGAAAAAAGCCCTACAAGCGATTAGTGCTGAGGTACAGCAAGGCAGTCCGTTATCGGAAGCGATGGCCAAACATCCCGAATGTTTTGATGAACTTTATATCAGTATGATCGAAGCTGGAGAGACGGGGGGGGTACTTGATGAAGTGCTGAACCGTCTCTCGAAACTTTTGGAAGATATGGCCCGCTTGAAAAACCAGATTAAATCAGCGATGACCTATCCGGTAGCGGTGGGAATTTTGGCGATAATTGTGTTTTTCGGGATGACCATCTTTTTAATTCCCGTGTTTGCCAAAATTTTCACCGATTTAAACGTGCCACTACCAGCTTTAACGCAATTTATGCTCTTTTTAAGTGGTGTGATGCGTAGTTGGTTGATTTTAATTCCGATTGTCACCATTACTGCCACGGTTTTTTTACTGCGTCGCTATTACAAAACCCCGATGGGTCGTCTGCAAATTGACCGGTTTTTCCTTAAAATGCCTCTTTTTGGTGATTTGAATGAAAAATCAGCTGTGGCTAGATTTTGCCGGGTTTTTGGGACTCTGACCCGTTCTGGTGTCCCGATTTTGAGTTCCCTTGATATCGTTTGTAATACGGTGGGGAATCAGGTAATTGCCAATGCGATCTCTGGTGCCAAGGCGGAAATTCAGCAGGGGGGAATGATGAGTTTGGCTCTACAAAAAGCCAATGTTTTCCCAGCTTTGGCAATTCAAATGATTAGTATTGGGGAGGAAACGGGAGAATTAGATGCCATGATGATGAAAGTGGCGGATTTCTACGAAGATGAGGTGGAACAGGCCGTTAAAGCTTTAACCAGTATCATTGAACCCTTGATGATGGTCGGTATTGCCGGGATGGTGGGAACTATTCTTTTGTCTATGTACTTGCCCATGTTTAAAATCTTCGATGCCTTGGGATAAGTTTAGAGGAATGAGGACAGGCAACTTTTTGCCGCAAACCCTAGTTAAGTCCCTAAAATCAAGCGCTGACGGTGAAAATTAAGCAGCGAAATTTCTTGGCCAGAAACCCGTTCTAACATCTCGACGATATGATCGGGCTGCAGTAAAGTGCCATCATTGCGACAACTGCCCACATAGCACAAAACGGCTTCTTTGTCAACAGTTTTTAACTCTAATTCATATAATTGTTCTCGCAGATTAATCGTGACTTTTTTGCCGGATTTGGTGGTTTTTTCCCGTTCCATCACCGTTGCTTGCTTAATTGCCTCGAGCCAATTTTGCCACTGTTGGCAGTCAATTCCCTCGCTATTAAAAGTGAGCAAATACTCGGCTTTTTCTAACAAACGGGTGGCAGCAGGAGCATTTAAGGGAATTTCTTCCACCTGATAAACCGGCAAATCTGCGGGTAATTGCGCGCTTAACTGTTGTTTAAAAGTCTCTAAATCGATTACTTTTGTCAATTCAAAATCGACAATCTCACCGCTACTGGTTGCTCCCAAGGATAAAGCATTAGCGATCGAAATGCGCGGACCGGGGTGAAATCCACCAGTAAAGGAAATAGGAATAGCAGCCCGACGGACGACGCGATCAAATAAACGCACCAGATCCAAGTGGCTAACTAGGGCCATTTCGCCAATTTTGCCAAACCAAACCCGAATTCTTTGGGCGCGTTCTTGATTGGGTTGAAAATGTCCGGCAAAAGCGGGAATCGCAGGCGCTTCAATGACGATATTATGGCCAAAATCGACGCTACAAACGCCACAATGGGAACAACCCTCAAAAGAACAATCGGGAACCGTTGCCGCGTCTAGGGCGCGTTTTAAGTCCTCCTCTAGCCATTTTTTATCGATACCGGTATCCAGATGATCCCAGGGCAAAGGACGCTCTAAAATATCTTTGTCTGTATCGGCAAAAATATTCCATTCTCCCTGTTCTACCTGACGATATTTCCAAGTTAAACCGGATTCTTCGATCGCCTGTGACCATGCTTGATAGGCTTTTTCTGTATTATCCCACCAAGCATCCATCCCCGCTCCCAATTGCCAAGCACGCAGCACCACTTTCCCTAAACTTCTGTCACCGCGACCGATAAAATCTTCCATGGCCGAGATGCGGACATCGGTATAATTGACTTTTACCCCTCTCATACCCTGGAATTCCTGTTTTAATAACTCCTGTTTGCGGATAAATTCGGCCGTGGAGACGGAATGCCACTGGAAGGGGGTATGGGGTTTAGGCGTAAAATTCGAGATAGTTAGGGTAAAATCGAGGGGTTTCCGCTTCGGTAAACGACATTCCCGACGCAACCAGCGCACCGTTTCCACGATACCGATGACATCCACATCGGTTTCCCCCGGCAAACCGATCATAAAATAGAGTTTGACCTTATCCCAACCCTGTTCGACGGCAGTTTTTATCCCTCTGAGTAATTCTTCGTTGGTTAACCCTTTGTTAATTACATCGCGCATTCGTTGGGTTCCCGCTTCCGGTGCAAAGGTTAAACCCGATTGACGATTGCCCCCAATTATGTTAGCAATATTTTCGTCAAAGCGATCGACTCTTTGACTGGGTAAGGATAGAGATATATTCTCATTCTGGAGACGGTTTTTAATCTCCATACCCACGGCAGGTAAAGCTAGATAATCGGAGCAACTGAGAGATAATAAGGAAAATTCGTTATATCCTGTCGCTCGCATTCCTTTTTCAATCGATTCGATGACTGCTTCCGGTTGCACATCCCGCGCGGGACGGGTTAACATCCCCGGTTGACAAAAACGACATCCCCGAGTGCAACCGCGACGAATTTCCACCACCAGGCGATCGTGAACCGTTTCCACGAAGGGAACTAAACCGATAGAATAGGCTGGGATAGGAGTGGCTACCCGGCGTAAAATTCTTTGCGGTACATCGTCACGATTGGGGATAACTGCACCGATTGGGGTGACATCGTAGAAACGGGGGACATATACCCCCGGAATTTGGGCTAAATCTAGTAATAGTTCTTCTTTGCTTAGATTAGCTAGTTTACCTTCTTCTAAAATTAAACCGATTTCTGGCAATAATTCTTCGCCATCACCGAGGGCGATAAAATCAAAAAAGTCGGCGTAGGGTTCGGGGTTAGAGGTGGCAGTTTGTCCCCCAGCAAAAATTAGCGGATAGTTACCCGAGTCTCTTGCTCTCCAAGTCAAGGGAATTGCCGCTAGGTCGAGCATTTCTAAAATATTGGTGGCTCCTAGCTCGTAACTGAGACTAAAACCCAGAATATCAAAATCGGTGAGGCAACGACGGGATTCTAGGGCAAATAGGGGGGTTTTTGTCTGTTTGAGTTTTTGGGCTAAATCCGGTGCGGGTAGATAAGTGCGATCGCAAAGTTGGCGGGGTTGAGCATTGAGGATATTGTAGAGGATAATATGGCCGAGGTTAGATGCCCCCACTTCGTACACTTCCGGATAGGTTAACACCCAACGAACCACAGCACTTGCCCATTCTTTATGTTTAGCACCTAACTCGTTGCCCAAATAACGCGCCGGTCGAAAAATGTCGGGGGTAAGCAGTTGGTCTAAAGCAATAGTCACGGCAATCTACCTCAGATATCGTCAGCAATGGGTGCTTTTCTACTATAGCAGCCAGAATCGAGTCAGTTATCAGTTATCAGTTATCAGTTATCAGTTATCAGAGTTCAGTTCACTGATTACTGTTTACTGTTCACTGAAAATACTTCCCACTTCCCCATCTCCCTAAAATTCCAGAGGTTATAAGATAATTAAGCGACGATGAAAGAACCGTTAATTGAATTGAGAGGAGTATCGAAAAGATTCGGGGATAATGTTATTCTCGATGGTTTAGATTTAACCATTTATCGAGGGGAGGCCCTGGTAATTATCGGGCCGTCGGGAACGGGAAAATCGACGGTTTTACGGTTAATTGCGGGATTAACGGGGATAAATGGCGGAGAAATTCGTATTAAAGGTCAATTGCGTCAGGGATTGCTAGAAGATGGTCGAGAAGCGATGCGAACTTCCTTAGTTTTTCAACAAACGGCCCTGTTTGATTCTCTCACCGTCGGGGAAAATGTCGGTTTTTATCTTTATGAACAAACTAAGTTAAAAAAAGCCAGAATTAGGGAATTAGTGGAAAAAAGCCTGGAAATGGTCGGTTTACAGGGAATTAGTGACCTTTATCCTTCGGAACTATCGGGGGGAATGCGTAAACGGGTGGCTTTTGCCCGCGCTATTATCACTAATCCCGATAATCCGTCCGATAATCCCGAATTACTGCTGTATGATGAACCTACCGCCGGATTAGACCCGATAGCTTCCACAATTATCGAGGATCTAGTGCGGACTCTCCATGAAAAATCGGGGTCTGCGAACACTTATGTGATGGTTTCTCACCAACAAAGTACCATCCGACGCACCGCCGATCGAGTAGTATTTCTCTATCAGGGAAAAGTGCAATGGCAGGGATTAGTGGCAGATATCGATCGTACCGATCATCCCATGATCCGGCAATTTTTTAGCGCCAGCATTGAAGGCCCGATTAGGACAATCGTTTAAGCTAGATTAAGCTAAATTAAGAACTATCGAGAATGAGAGAAAAATCATGCAGAGTTCGCGAGCTTTACGGGAAGGAAGACTGGGTTTATTTGCCCTAGGCGGATTATTGGTCTTTGGGGCGCTCGCTATCTGGGTTCGCGGGGGAGGATTTGGTCAAAGAACCTATCAATTAATCTTCGAGTTTGCTGACGTGGAAGGGTTACAAGTCGGGGCGCCGGTACGTTTTCGCGGGGTGAGAGTGGGAAGAATTACGAGTTTTATCCCGGGGAGTAATCAAGTGGAAGTTATTGCCGAAATCGCTTCTGCTACCTTAGTTATGCCTAGGAAGGTAACTGTTACTACCAATCTTTCCGGATTAATTGGGGAGGCAGCCATCGATATTACTCCCTTAGTTTCTTTAAGTGCTGAGGCCAAAAATCTCGACCCTCTGGGTCTCGACTGTGATCAACAGCTAATTCTCTGCAATAATAGCCGTTTACAGGGGACAACAGGAACACAATTAATGTCTAGTGTTGGTCGTTTAGTGGATACTTTTACCAGTCCTGAATTTGTGGGTAATCTCAATGATGTCACCAAAAATACCGCTATAGCAGCCAAAAAAATCGCCCGTTTATCCGATGATACCTCCCAGACTATCCGTAATGCTCAAAGAGAACTCTCTCGTCTATCCTTGGAATTAGCTGCCACCAGTCGCTCGGTCACTAATACAGCTAATAATGCCTCCCGTTTTATCAATACTTTAGATAGTACCGTGCAGGAAAACCGCAGTCAAATCAGCAGAACTTTTCAACAATCTTCCCAATTAGTCGCTAATATCAATGCTGTTCTCAGCGAAAATCGCGGACAAATTGTTGATACTCTCGGTAATATTAATCAAGCTAGTTTAGGTATTGGTAGTCTCGCTAATAATCTCAATAATACCGCCCTGAGGTTGAATGCAGGTTTAGATGAAATTGATACTAAACAAGTAATGCAAAATATCGAGACTATTTTAAATAATGCGGTGGAAACATCGAATAATTTACGAGAAATTACTAAAACTATTAACGATCCTGCTACAATAGTCGTACTGCAAAAAACTCTTGAATCCGCTAGGGTGACTTTTGAAAATACTCAAAAAATCACCTCCGATATCGATGAGTTAATCGGTGATCCCCAATTTCGCGAGAATTTAAGACGTTTAATCGATGGCTTAAGTAATCTGCTTTCTTCCGGGGAACAATTAGAATATAATTTGCGTATCGCTCAAACTTTAGATACCATGACTCAAGAGTTAGCTAAACAAAAAGTTTTGACCATCTCTCGACCTTTAAATCCTCAGCAAATGCAACTCTATCCCCAAGTTATCGTTCAACAAACCCCCACCGGTGAAAAATGACAAAACAGCACAATTCAATAGATTTTCATGGATCATTCAACAGTAATCAGTGAACTGAAAACTCACATCTGATAACTGATAACTGATAACTGATAACTGATAATAATATGTCGAAATCAATTTGTATTACTCTTGGAACTCGTCCTGAAGCGATTAAATTAGCTCCCGTTATTCGTGCTTTTCAAGAATCGGAACAGTTTCAAACCCATGTAATTCTGACGGGACAGCATAAAGAAATGGTAGCGCAGGTGATGGAATTATTTGCTTTAAAAGCAGATGAAAATCTCGATATTATGCAAACTCGTCAAACTTTAACCGATATTACTTGCCGTAGTTTACGGGGTTTAGAAACAGTTTTTGAGCGCATAAAACCAGATTTAATTATTGTGCAAGGTGATACTACCACTGCTTTTGCTGCTGCTTTAGCGGCTTTTTATCAACAAATTCCTATCGCTCATGTGGAAGCAGGATTAAGAACTAATGATATCTATAATCCCTATCCCGAAGAAGCTAATCGCCGCCTAATTTCTCAACTGACGACCCTACATTTTGCTCCCACTACTTTAGCCGTAGAAAATTTACAAAAATCTGGGGTTACGGGCAATATTCACCACACCGGTAATACAGTTATTGATGCTTTATTAACCGTAGCAAAAACCGCACCAGAATGTCAAATTGCGGGCTTGAATTGGTCAGATTATCGGGTTTTATTAGCCACGGTTCACCGCCGGGAAAATTGGGGCGAACCGTTACAGGATATTATCAAAGGATTCACTTTGTTACTAGAAAAATATGCCGATACAGCCCTATTATTACCCCTGCATCGCAATCCTACTGTCCGAGAACCAATTCAGTCCGCTTTGGGCAATCATCCCAGGGTATTTTTAACCGAACCTCTCGATTATGCCGAGTTAGTGGGGGCGATTCAACGCTGTTATTTATTATTAACTGATTCTGGGGGCATTCAAGAAGAAGCCCCCAGTTTAGGAAAACCTGTTTTAGTATTGCGAGAAACCACAGAAAGACCGGAAGCAGTACAAGCGGGAACCGCAAAATTAATTGGGACTAATCCAGGGCAAATTTTAGCCGCAGCGGGAGAATTATTAAGGGATAAAATCGCCTATGATCGTATGGCTAATGCCATTAATCCTTTTGGAGATGGACAAGCATCCCAAAGAATTCTCCAAATCGTCCAAGATTTTTTGGCTTAATCTATGACTACTTGGTTGGGTATCGACCCCGGATTAGCGATTGTCGGTTGGGCTATTCTCCGGGATAATGGTGAGTTAATGCCGATTTTAGTCGATTACGGCACGATCGAAACTTCTAAAAATCTTTCTACTGCCCAGCGTTTGATTGAAATTGAACGGGATTTAAAGGAGTTAATCGCAGAATATAAACCGGGGGAAATTGCCGTAGAAATGCCCTTTTTTAACCGGCAAATCAAGGCAGCTGGTGGAGTCCTGCAAGCATTGGGAATTATCAATCTGGTTAGCTGCCGCGATGGGGGAATTGAACCGATTTTCCTCCATCAAGCTAGTTGGAAATGTCATCTGGGCCATGGTAGGGCCACTAAAGCGGAGGTGGCCGAACAAATTAAGTATTTATTCGGATTGACAAAAATGCCCATTAATGATGCTGTAGATGCTATAGCGATCGCCTATGCCGCTTTTAGTGGCGTTCGCAATCAAATCTCTTGAAGCAATTTGACCCAATTGGTCAAAAAATTTAGCTGACAACTAAAAGCCATCTTTGGATTTACTATAATGGGGCTTGACAGGTGGTATCAGTTATATCACCATAAGCGAATGCGTAATACCCGTCCTATATCTTGGATTAAAGCGGCACGGAAAGATTTTCAAAAGTTTCCCAAGGAAGCCCAAGAAATTGTACTTGACGCTTTAACTATTGCAGCAGAAGGGGCAAAATCATCCCTAACCAAGCCTTTTAAGGGGATAGGTTCTGGTGTGTTCGAGATTGCTCTACCTTTCAAGGGGGATGCCTATCGAACTATTTATGCTGTCCAGTTAGGTGAGGCTATCTGGGTGATTCATGCCTTCCAGAAAAAATCCCCAAAAGGGATCAAAACACCACAGCAAGAAGTCGAAGTTATCAAAGCACGGCTCAAGCGATTGAAGGAGGAACTCTCATGAGTGAAGAACAATTTGAACTGGTACAAGGTAGCGGGAATGTGTACCGCGATTTTGGCGATGTAGATGCGGACGTGCGACAAGCGAAAGCACTGCTTGCTGCTGAAATTATCAAGGTTCTGGAGAAGGAAGACTTATCAACCCGCGATGCTCAAGTGCGAACTGGAATTAATCACAGTGAATTTGTTCAGATTCGCCATGCTAATTTGGAACGCTTTACTATTGACCGTTTGATATCAATTTTGGGTCGTCTCAATCAACAGGTTGAAATTACTATTACGACCTATCCAAGACCGACTGATTCTTCACCAATGGCATCCTAACTGTAATTGAGTGTGGGTCGATGGGAACGACCGCGCCACCAAGCTAGTAGGGTACTAGCGATAAAAATACTCGAATAGGCCCCCGCTACGAAACCAATAATTAAAGCTAGGGCAAAATATTTTAAGGTCGTGCCACCAAAGAGAAAAATCGCCACCAGAGGCAATAAAGTGGTCAGGGTGGTATTAATCGAACGAGTTAGGGTTTGACTCACCGCATTATCGACAATTTCATCCACGGATAATTCGGGGGTATTAGCAAAATTTTCCCGGACGCGATCATAAATTACCACTGTGTCATTAACAGAAAAGCCCACAATTGTCAAGAGGGAAACCAAAAATAAACTATCCACTTCTACCCCCGCAATTAAGCCTAAAACCGCAAAGACCCCTAAAGTGATCAAAACGTCGTGCAGCAGGGCGACAATGGCAAAAAAAGCGTAATCCCGTTGAAAACGGAAGCTTAGATAGACGGCAATGCCAAAAAATGACACTAATAAAGCTAAAAATCCCGACCTAAATAATTCTTGACCGATGGTGGGCCCGACGGTATCGATTTGACCGGTTTCGGGGTCAAAGGTGCCAATTTTCTGATTTAAGGTGTCGAGTAATTTTGTTCTCTGTTCTTCTGCCAGGGTTTTAGTCCGCACCGATAAAGTATATTTATCCAACACCTGCACACTACTGTTACCCAATCCTTCCTCGTCTAAAATTGCTTGCACTTCGGCAGTAGTTAAGGGTTTCTCACAGGTATTCTTTTTAGCACAGGCTAATTCTATCTGAATTCTCGTGCCACCAACAAAATCTAAACTCGGTCGCAAAGGCGCTTGAATAGTGAACCAAGAAATCACCATGGCCAAAATACTACCAATCGTCAGCAAGGCCGAGACTGTCCACCAAAAATTACGCTGTTTTGTAACGTTAAATGCCATATCGATTAAGTAAAAAGTAAAAAGGAAAAAGGAAAAAGGAAAAAGGAAAAAAGGGATTTGGGGAGTGGGGAGATTTTTCAGTTATCAGTAAGCAGTAATCAGTGGGGAAGTGGGGAAGTGGGGAAGTGGGGAAGTGGGGAAGTGGGGAAGTTGTCTCATCACCCTATCACCCTATCACCCTATCACCCTATCTCCTCCTGACGACCGACTCCTGACTCCTGACTCCTGACTCCTGACTCCTGACTCCTGATAACTGATAACTGATAACTGATAACTGATAACTGATTATTGATTTGTCGGTAAATTAGGGCAGAAAAGTTGGGGTTTTTGACGGACGCTGGGGACGTTTAACACGGTGATTAACAGGAGAGTACGACTACAGGTTAAAGCGGTAAACATACTCACAGCTACCCCAATGGCTAAAGTTAAAGCAAAACCCTTGACTAATCCCGAACCCAACCAAAATAAGGCAGCACAGGCGATTAAAGTAGTGACATTACTATCGAGAATACTGGAAAAAGCCCGATAAAATCCCGACTCCACCGCCCGAAATAGGGATTTTCCCGCTCTTAATTCCTCCCGGGTACGTTCAAAAATCAGTACATTAGCATCAACTGCCATACCGATACTGAGGATAAATCCAGCAATACCGGGTAACGTCATCGTGACTCCCACTAAGGCAAAAGCCCCCAGAGAGAGAATAGTATAGATAATCAGGGAAATATCGGCAATAATACCGGGTAAACGGTAATAAACCGCCATGAAGATTAAAACTAACAGTAAACCCACTAAACCAGCGTAGATACTGCGACGGATGCTATCCTGCCCTAAAGTTGCCCCGACGGTGCGAATTTCTTCCACTTTGACGGGGAAAGGTAGGGAACCACCGCGCAATTGAATCGCTAGATCGTTGGCAGTTTCGGCGGTAAAATTACCAGTAATCACGGCCCGGCCTCCTGTAATTCCCGTTTGGGCAAACTGCACATCGACTACAGGGGCGCTAATTAATTCATTATCGAGGAAAATCCCAATACTGCGACCAGTACCCGCAATCACTTTAGTCAGTTCGGCAAATTTATTGCCCCCTTCCGAGTCGAAAGTAATGGCCACTTCCCAGTTAGTGCCTTGGGTGGAACTAATAGTGGCATTTTGCAGATTTTTTCCGGTTAAGTCCACCGATTCAAATAAATTTAAAATTGCCTCTTGAGATTTTTGCAGAGATTGTTCTAGTTCGGCAATTTTAGCGGCATTTTCGGGTTTATTCTCAGTTTTGAGGGCGGCTAATTCCGCTTTTTTTTGTTGAAAAATCGAGTATTCAGCCCGGAATTCTCCTTCTGTACCTTGTTTTTGCTGACGAAATTCTAATTGGGCCTGAACATTTAGGTTTCTCTCAGCTTCTTTGGGATTTGTAACCCCTGGTAGTTGCACGATTACCTGATTTTTACTGTCCACAGTCTGCACTAATGATTCAGAAACACCGAGGGCATTAACGCGATTTTCAATCACATTTTGTACGGCTTTTAAATCATTAGGTTGAATGGTTTTGACGGTTTCAGTGGGTTTAACCTGAATGGTTAATTGACTACCACCGCGCAAGTCCAAACCTAATTGTAGGGGTAACTTAATCAGGATGATGATCGAGGCAACAACTAGGCCGATGATCAGTAACAATAACCAATTTTGTCTCTGCATAACTTCAGTATCAAAAGGAGAATTTTTTAAATGCGATCACCGACCATTTTTTGGACAGCTTCGACAATTTGATTAGGTTGAATAATCGTCAATCTTTCTAGATTACCGTTATAAGGTGTGGGGATATCTTGGGAAGATAATCTTAACACGGGGGCATCCAATTCATCGAATAACTGCTCGTTAATTAAAGCAATTAACTCAGAAGCAATTCCCGCCGTTTTCATACATTCTTCCACGATAATCACCCTGTGAGTCTTGCGAATCGAAGCGGCAATCGTCTCCATATCAAAGGGTTTCAGGGAAATTAAATCGATAATTTCTGGATCATAGCCATCTTTTTCTAACTGTTTTAATGCCTGTAAACAGTGATGACGCATCCGCGAATAGGTGAGAATGGTGATATCTTCTCCCTTGCGAACGATTTCGGCTTTATCGAGCGGTAAAAGATACTCGGTATCAGGTAAATTTTCCTTGAGATTATAGAGAAGAACGTGTTCAAAGAAAAGCACGGGGTTATTATCTCTAATCGCCGATTTTAATAAACCTTTGGCATTGTAGGGAGTGGAACAAGCGACAATTTTTAGGCCTGGTACTGCGTGAAAATAGGCCTCTAAACGTTGGGAATGTTCCGCCCCTAATTGTCTGCCCACACCCCCCGGACCGCGGATAACCATAGGGATTTTAAAATTACCGCCAGAAGTATAACGTAACATCCCGGCATTGTTGGCAATTTGGTTAAAGGCAAGCAGAAGAAAACCCATATTCATGCCTTCAATAATCGGACGTAATCCCGTCATGGCTGCCCCCACTGCCATGCCCGTAAAACTATTTTCAGCGATGGGAGTATCTAAAACCCTTAAATCGCCATATTTTTTGTAGAGATCTTTGGTAACTTTGTAGGAACCGCCGTAATGTCCCACATCTTCACCCAAAACAAATACTGTCTGGTCCTGGCCCATTTCCTCATCGATCGCCTGTCGCAAAGCATTAAATAATAGGGTTTCTGCCATATCAAGTCCCCGCTTACAATTCGGTCATCTTATCACTAAACTTATTATCTTACCCCTTTTCTGGCCCGAAGGGAGTGGGAGGTTCTGACAGGTGTAGGTTTATTACAAAGAGGTGAGCAGTCATACCAAATCCGTTTTTAATAGTGTGATTAACTCTCAAGTTATGAATTGTTTCTACCGACACCCCACACCCCACTATCCTATACTTTTTAAACAGGATTTAGTCTCACACACTCAGGGTGAGACAATCAAGCTAGAGATTTAGAGGAGCCTCGTGAAAGGCAATGCTGAAAAACAAATATCTCAAGCAGTGGTCGTGCATAGTTTCAGACGAGGCAAGAGGCACTCTTGCAAAAGGCAAAACACTGGCCTGCTTAACCCAGAGCTTGCCGAACGCCTTTGGTTAACTATGGCTGTAGCCACTCTCTGGATGGTTATGCTGGGTGGAGAAGCAGAAAATCAATTTCCGAAGTGCCAATTTGTCGCAACTTCCCCCCCCCAACATACTGTCTTTAGAAAAACTCTCCATCTCAAACCCTTAGGTCAGATTTCTGGTTTTCTGCTGGGTTCTATTACCCTAATTGCTGATTTACTAAAAGGTTTGTCGATTCACCTTCATCGTTGGAGTTCTTTCCCTCCTACCCTCGTTAATGCTTTTTACCACTCCCGTTCCTCTTAGTTGTAAAATACTTACATCTGTCAGCCTCTCCCCTCTCCCCACTTCCCCATACCGTTGAAACAGGATTTAGTATTACCGGTGACAGCAGCTACCCAGTTCTTTTTGTTATTTGTTATCCTGATTGTTAACAATTTGTAATCTTTGGGAAAGTTCCTCAATACTGCATGGTCGTCTCTGCTACAATTCCACCCCTAGCTCAAGATACCCTCGCCCTGAAAGCGGTCTGGGCAAATATTGGCTATGATAGTTGTCCCCACCATTACAATTTCCATCTTCACACCCATTGTTCCGATGGTCAAATGAGTCCCCAAGACTTGATGAGACAAGCTTTAGACATCGGACTAAAAGGATTAGCAATTACCGATCATCACTCGATCGAAGGTTATCGACAAGCGCAAATTTGGCTGGAAAATCAGCATTTAAAGAGTTCTCCACCCCATCTCTGGACAGGGGTAGAAATTACGGCGAATCTCTTAGAGACAGAAGTGCATATTCTTGGCTATGGTTTCGATCCCGCTCACACCCTCTTGACTCCCTATCTGCAAAGAACCAAACCGGAAGGAGATCTCGCTTTGGCCTCTAGAGTCATTACAAGTTTACAGCAAGCGGGGGCTTTAGTGGTTCTGGCCCATCCCTTTCGTTATCATCGTCCCGCAGCTGATTTAGTGGCGGCGGCGGTAGAATTGGGTATTGATGGGATTGAGGCTTTTTATGCCTACGGCAATCCCAAACCCTGGCTACCCAGTCAACGGGAAACCGAACAAGCTCTCGCTCTTAGTCGTCAATATCAATTATTCGCCACCTGTAGCACCGATTCCCACGGTAAATCTTTATTACAGCGCATTTAGCCTGATCGCAGGATTAACTGTAAAATACCTAAATTGACTAAACTCGATCCCTGCTCGATCGAGTGTTAGTTTTTTATGGCCAAAAACAGGGAAGTGGGGAAGTGGGGAAATGGGGAAGTGGGGAAATGGGGGAATGGGGAATTTCAACTAAAACCCTAACACCCTAACACCCTAACACCCTAACATCCCAACACCCCAACACCCCAACACCCCAACACTCTGAATGAAAGATTTATTCCTTTACACCTGCTGGTTAATTCCCATTTATGGCTTAATTGGTTCGATTTTAACCCTACCTTGGTCTTTAGGCATTATTAGTCGGACCGGTCCGCGGCCGGCAGCTTATATTAACCTATTGATGACCGTCTTAGGGTTAATACACGGATCGATCGCTTTTAATCAAATTTGGCATCGAGAGACGATTAAACTGGCTTTTGAATGGGTAAAAGTGGCCGATCTTAGTTTATCCCTTTCGATCGAACTTTCTCCCGTCAGTTTAGGGACGCTGGAAGTGATTACCCTCATCAGTCTCTTGGCCCAAATCTATGCCCTTGGCTACATGGAAAAGGATTGGTCTTTGGCGAGATTTTATGGCTTAATGGGCTTTTTTGAGGCAGCTTTAGGAGGAATTGCCCTGAGTGACTCCCTACTATTCAGTTACGCCTTCCTAGAGATGTTAACGGTCTCTACCTATCTCCTCGTCGGTTTTTGGTATGCCCAACCTTTGGTCGTAACCGCGGCCCGAGATGCCTTTTTAACCAAGCGCGTCGGCGATATTATTTTATTGATGGGGTTGGTGGCTCTGTCCAGTTACGGGGAGGGATTGAGTTTTTCTCAGTTAGAAAATTGGGCGGTAAATAACCCTGTACCGCCTCTGACGGCGACTTTATTAGGATTAGCCCTTATTGCCGGTCCAACGGGTAAATGCGCCCAATTTCCCCTGAATTTGTGGCTAGATGAGGCGATGGAGGGACCCAATCCAGCCGGAATCCTGCGGAACTCGATCGTGGTTTCGGCGGGGGCCTATGTTTTAATTAAGCTGCAGCCGGTATTTACCCTATCTCCGATCGCTGCTGATGTTTTAATAGTGT
The DNA here is from genome assembly GCF_000297435.1 of Microcystis sp. T1-4. Lineage (GTDB taxonomy): Bacteria > Cyanobacteriota > Cyanobacteriia > Cyanobacteriales > Microcystaceae > Microcystis. The sequence goes on from NZ_CAIP01000021.1 coordinate 25,652, forward strand.
TGGGGACAATGACGGCAATTGGTACTTCTCTGATGGCCTTGTCCCAAATTGATATTAAACGGGTTTTATGCCACTCCACCAGCGCCTATCTCGGTTTGGTCTTTATTGCGGTGGGATTAGGTCATGTGGATATCGCCTTACTAATTTTATTCTCCCATGCGGTGGCAAAAGCCTTATTGTTTATGAGCGCAGGAGCCTTAATTCTCACCACCAGTAACCAAAATATCACGGAAATGGGGGGAATTTGGGCAAGAATGCCGGCTACAACCATGGCTTTTTTAGGAGGTTCCGCAGGGATGACGGTTTTAATGCCCCTAGGGATGTTTTGGACGTTAAAACGGTGGTTAAGTGGCGAATGGGCGATTCCTTGGTGGTTATTAGCGGTTTTAATCTTTGTTAATTGTCTTAGCATCGTCAATCTTACTCGGGTCTTTCGTTTAGTCTTTTTGGGACAAACCCAAAGTAAGACCCATCGCACCCCGGAAGTGGCCTGGCCGATGGCTTTGCCCATGGTATCGTTGATTTTAATCGTTTTATTGGCCCCGATTATTCCCCTACGTTGGGATTTTTGGCTATCTTTCACCAATCCTCTCGTTAATAACCAGAGTTTTACTATTGTCTGGGGTTTTCCCTTACTGATAGCCTCTGGGGTAATTGGCCTAGTTATTGGGTTAATGGTAGAGTTAAGACGAGCTTGGGCGAGACCAACTGGGTTAATACTGCGATTCCTGCAAGATTTGTTCGCTTATGACTTCTATCTCGATCGCATCTATCAGTTTACCGTGGTTTTAGCGGTGGGCAGCCTGTCAAAAATTACCGCTTGGCTCGATCGTTATATTATTGATGGTCTGGTTAATTTGGTCAGTTTAGCGACGATTTTTAGCGGCAGTGCCTTAAAGTATAATGTTTCTGGTCAATCACAGTTTTATGTTTTGACTATTCTTTTGGGAATAGGGGGATTAATCTGGCTCTTATTAAACGGTCAATGGTCACTGATAACTGATTATTGGTCATCCCTGTGGACTCATTGAACCTCTGTGTATCGCTCCCTAGTCTTCCGGTCGCGGACTAGGGAAGAGGAAAGCAGCCTGGTGAATAGGCTCGACGGGGACAGACGGTTAAAATCGGTCTTAGCTTAAAACCCCACACCCGGCCCCAGGAAAAACTTTTTCGGCAAGCCCTATTTGTGTTATAATAGGTTGGTCAAAAATGCTGGTGTAGCTCAGTGGTAGAGCAGCTGATTTGTAATCAGCCGGTCGCGGGTTCAAATCCCATCACCAGCTTTAATCTCTCACTCCTAATCGAAAGTCAGGAGAATCAAATAATAGTCGATTAAATGGTGTATTCACAGATTTTAGACAATTTAATCCTTATTTTTGCCGTTTTTGAACCCTGAAAAATTAATTATGCAAGAGGTTCACTAAAGCTAATTGATATAATTAGGGTTGACCGAAAAAGTTTTTCTTGGGGGTAGGGTGTGGAGTGCCGGTAGCCGGTTACTGTTCACTGATAATAATGAATACGGCCAATTTTATCCGACAAAGAGAGATTTACAAAAACTGGCACAATTATCAATCCAGGTGTCAAATTTTGCGATCGCAACTTGGTTTTAATCAAGTGCCTTCCTCCCGTCCCCAAACCTGCATCGGTTGTCGTCACTACCACGGTCAGTCCTACGGTCAGAGTCGAGAAACCCGTCAGCGTCTAATTTGTGGATTTCATCCCTCCGGTTGGAATCAAGAGGAAAATTGCCCCGATTGGCAAACCGAAGACCCCTAAACGGAAATTCAAACCAGACAAAATCATCCTAGGGACTGGGGTTCGCAACTGTGGCACACTAGAGAGTAGAACTGAATTGACGGTAAGCCCTTGACTAATCAAATTACCCCTTTCGACCCCCTTCACAACCACGACGAGACGGGCCATGACCACGAGTCAAAAGGGACCCCCCACGTCCATAGCGAAGCTTCCCTGAAGCAAATTATTAACCGTCTCTCGCGGATCGAAGGACATATTCGCGGCATCAAGACGATGGTATCGGAAAATCGTCCCTGTCCCGAAGTTTTGATGCAAATTGCCGCTATTCGCGGAGCGACTGATCGCGTCGCCAGAATGATCCTTGACGAACATCTGAGCGAATGTATTGCCCGGGCTGCCCAGGAAGGTAGTATCGAGACAGAAATTGAAGAATTAAAGGCCGCCTTGGATCGCTTTTTACCCTAGATTGTGCTATAATGAGAAGTTGGCATTTTTTAGGCAGAGAGCGATTACAGGAGGTGAATTAGGTTAATGACCCAAGTGGTAGTTGGTCAGAACGAGGCGATCGAATCGGCCCTGCGTCGTTTTAAGCGACAGGTAGCGAAAGCGGGAATTTATGCGGATATCAAAAAGCATCAATTTTTTGAAACCCCTCAAGAAAAGAGAAAGCGTAAAGCAGTAGCCCGGAGACGACAAAGAACCCGTCGTCGTTAAAATTCCCCAAGTCAGAAGTCGCTCGAAAGCTTCTGGCTTGCTTTTATTTTAACCTCTGTTTTGGGGGTTGGGAAGCGGGAAGTGGGGAGAAAAAAGCTGATAAGATAAAGTTTAGCCCTCGATCGAGTTCTAGTGTTTTCATGGTTTTACAACTGCGCGTCTACGTTCCCGAACATCCTCTGGTTAAGCACTGGTTAGCGATCGCACGCGATCAAAATACCCCCTCGGTACTGTTTAAAACAGCGATGACGGAACTAGGGCGCTGGTTAACCTACGAAGCGGCGCGGCAATGGTTGCCGACCCTGGAAACTAGCGTTAAAACCCCTCTAGCGGAATGTCCGGCTACTTTTATCGATCCTAGCGTACCGATCGCCGTAGTTCCGATTTTACGGGCAGGATTAGCCCTGTTGGAAGGGGCCCAAAGCCTTTTACCCCTAGCTAGAACCTATCACCTCGGTTTAGCCAGAAATGAGGAAACCCTAGAGGCAAGTTGTTATTTAAATAAATTACCGGCCAGTTTTGATCCGGCCACGAGAGTGTTAATTCTGGAACCGATGTTAGCCACGGGGGGATCAATTTCAACGGCAATGGCAGAAGTTACCGCCAGAGGCGTTGATCCTGACCTGATTCGCGTGATTTCCGTGGTGGCTGCCCCGCCGGCTTTACAGAAATTGAGTCAAAATTATCCCAGCTTGAACATCTATACGGCTATTATCGATGAAGGATTAAATAGCCGCGGTTACATCGTGCCGGGGTTGGGCGATGCCGGCGATCGAGCTTTTGGAACCTATTAGGAGAAAAAGGGATTATGAGTCAGCGAGATGGGTTTGCGGGCGGTTTTTTAGCTGGTGCGATTGTCGGTGGTTTAGTGGGCGGTGTTTTGGGGACAGTGTTGGCTAATCGCGGCCGCCGCGGTTTAGTAGCTGTTGACAATCAGTCTTTTTTAGAGGAGATCCGCAATGGGCGCTTGACTCCAGAGGAAGGCATGGAAATGGCCCGCCGCAGTTTAGAAGATAAAATTGCCCAGTTAAATCTAGCGATCGATGATGTGCGTCAACAGTTAGGATCGGTACAGGAAAACGGCAGCGATCATTAAAATTGGGCTGGCTGAATCAATCTAAAAACCTTTTTGGATAAGCTATGCCCGCACATTTAAATTGCTTGTGGAGATGAGGCAAAAAGCAAGGCACAAGATTCTCCGTTAGAATTAGCAGTAATCAAACACCACGCTTGTCGGAGCTATGGTTAACCTCACCTATAACAAAAATTGCCCTCTTCCCAGTGCCGAAGAATTACCCTCTTCCGACGAAACTCCAGTGGACAATCAGTTACAAAATGATATTCCCAACCTACTGCTAAGTTTATTAGCCTTGATTTGGACCGGTCGAGATGATTGGTATTTTGGGGTAGATATGGCTGTCTATTATAATCCAGAGGAATCAGCTTTTGTTCCCGATGGTTTCTTAGCGGTTGGAGTCAACCATGATACGGGAGAAAGAGGTCGGTTAAGCTATGTTTTGTGGGGAGAAAAGTACATCTTGCCGATTTTGTTTTTAGAGGTGGTTTCCGAGAAATATAATAGTGAATATGAGGAAAAATTCTTAAATTACCAAACCCTGGGCATTCTGTATTATGTAATTTACAATCCTTTGAGTGGGAGAAGAGGAAGATTTAAAAACCGACAAAGATTAGAGGTATATAAATTAATCTCAGGGAAATATGAGCTTCTAGAAAGTGAGAATAATCGAGTTTGGTTGCCTGAAATTGGCTTGGCGCTGGGTTATGAGAAAGGAGAACATATTGCTTGGTATCGGGAATGGTTATACTGGTATGACCAGTCAGGAAATCGCTATCTAACGGCTGAGGAAAGAGCGATGAACGCAGAGGCGATCGCTGCTCAAGAACGTTTGGCTAAACAAGAGGCTGAAGCGATCGCTGCTCAAGAACGTTTGGCTAAACAAGAGGCTGAAGCGATCGCTGCTCAAGAACGTCTGGCTAAACAAGAGGCTGAAGCGATCGCTGCTCAAGAACGTCTGGCTAAACAAGAGGCTGAACAAAAAGCCATCCGGCTGGCTGAAAGGCTCAGAGCGCTTGGAATTAACCCCGATGAAATGTAGGCTCTGACTTCTCCAAGGTATAAGCGCCAGTGCTTCTCTAATTTCCCTGGCCGTGCCTTGGATTACTGTTGCTTGTGTAGTCATGATTTTTTATCATTCTAGGGCGAATCCTAGCATAATTCGTGACTGAGATGCTACTCATAACCCCCCAAAAAAGAGAGAGGAAACCCGCGTCTCCTCTCCCTTGTAGGCATTATTTCCTCGCTTTGCGGACAGCACCCCCTAGCATTAAACCGCCCAGGGTGATATAACCAAGAAGGCTAGAGGGTTCGGGAACAGGAGTCGCATTAAGTGTAACGTTATCGAAAACTAATTGTGTCCCCCCATTATTCGGACGGTCAATAGAGATGCGAATTCCCGCACCCTGATCGGCAATCCCCGCCAGATAAGAAGTGTTGAACGATAAGAACACTCCTCTTGACGAAAAGGAACTCTGATTGAATGTAAAACTTGACAAAACGGTATTATTATCACTCCGGCGAAGCGAAATTGTACTGTTCGGCAAGGTCAAGTTGCCCGGTTCATCTAGACGAATACCTGCAAATAAATTGAGCGTGTATCGAGTTCCGGCTTGATAAGTGGCGGCTACATCTTGACGGATCGATCCACCATTGAAAGCAATAAGAGCCGCCTGCGAACCGTCGGGTACTCCGCTTGGAAATTGAGTCGCATTGAATGGCTGAACCCCCGCATTGCCACTACTCACAGTCCAACCGGTAATAACTGGTGAAAAATTAGGGTTTGATGGTGTCTCGAAGGAAAAATTATTGACAGTCACGCTTGCAGCCTGTGCCGCACCAGTTCCCAGAGTAGCCAGGGCAACCCCGACGGATAGAATGCCGAGTTGTTTTATTTTCATGAAAAAGGGTTAATGGTAAATGGTTTAAGTGCGCGACATTTCGATTCGGGTTAAGCAATAGGGCAACCCAAAACAATGACCAGCGAATGCTCAAAGACAAAATACACACCTTCCCCCCCCGCATTGTATCAAAAGCTACAATTTAATAAATATTTACATTCCTCTCCCCCAGGGCTGACGCCGCTACAGTAATCACAGTTACAATGTTTGAGAGGTCTGAGTGGTAACTGATAACTGATAACTGATAACTGATAACTGAAATGACTACACCTACCTTCACCATTCCCCAATCTGACCCTTCCCTTTCCCCCCGGCAATCCCTGCCGACGATGTACGATTTACCTAGTGATAATCCACTTGAACCCGGTTTGCCTGACGAATTTCACCTATTACAACCTCAGTTATTACTGCTGACTTTTCAGCCTCCCAACTGGGAACCAGAGCTAGTTTTTAGCGCCGCTGACCTTAACCTTTACTACGATGTCAGACACCCTCAATGGTACAAGCGTCCTGATTGGTTTGGGGTGGTTGGTGTTCCTCGTCTCTACGATGGCCATGACCTGCGCTTAAGTTATGTGATTTGGCAGGAAGGGGTTTCCCCTGCGATTGTGGTGGAATTATTGTCTCCAGGTACGGAAAATCAAGATTTAGGCGAAGAACTACGCCAACCAGAAGAACCGCCAACTAAGTGGACAGTTTATGAACAGATTTTGCAGGTTCCCTACTATGTAGTTTTTAGCCGCTATACTAACCAACTTCAAGCGTTTGAACTGGTAGATGGTCATTACCAACCCGTGACTTTAGTGGAGGGACGCTTACCGATTCCTCAACTGGAATTGAGCTTGGGTTTGTGGCAAGGTTCCTATCGGGGAATTGAGCGGCTATGGTTGCGCTGGTTGACGCTGGAGGGAGAGTTGATTCCCCTGGCCGATGAGGAGTTAATTGTGGCGAAACAAGAGGTTTCTGCGGCGAAACAAGAGGCTTCTGCGGCGAAACAAGAGGCTTCTGTGGCGAAACAAGAGGCTTCTGTGGCCAAACAACGAGCAGAACAACTAGCGGCACGATTGCGGGAATTAGGGATAGATCCTGAAACTATTCCTCAGATTGACTTTTAAATTTAGGCAGAGCCTAAATGTTTGGTTCCAAGGCTCTGCCTTGGAACCAGGTATCAAAAACCCCCCAAAAAAGAGAGAGGAAACCCGCGTCTCCTCTCCCTTGGGGCATTATTTCCTCGCTTTGCGGACAGCACCTCCTAACATTAAACCGCCCAGTGTGATAAAACCAAGAAGGCTAGAGGGTTCGGGGACAGTTACAGGCTCAGGCTGATTTCCGGGCACGGTCAACACACTCGACATCGCATACAGCGACTTCGCAGTGGAATAAACGTCAGTGGTCTCCGCTATCCAACCAGAAAAAACCACGGAATCAGCCCGCCCCGCGGCCGCGGAACCAAAGAACCCTCCGCCCAACTGATTCTGAGGAAATCCGGTACCGAGATAAACTGATCCTGTCCAAACAAGGTTGGAGGAGATAACATCGTTAGGTTGTAGATTTATGGGGTGTTGGAGAGACCCATCCCAGAGATCGGCATTATTGTTGGCGACCTTGTTGCCATTTATCAGGTAGATGGGAACACCCGTACTCGATGGATTAGTACCTGTATTATCACGAGCAGCGACTGCGCTCGTAGAACCGATCGCCTTCCAAGTGGTCGTCAGTCCAGCACCTGAAAGAGCATTTGCAAGAGCGCTTCCTGTTACCTGATTAGTAACAAAGGTATTGTAGTCGTTGATGTCGGTACTTGTTGCATCCCGCGTGCCAGCAGTCACAAACACCAAACGATACTGATCGCCCGGGAGCAAGTCAGTAGGGACGACCACCAAAGCAGCTTGTGCTGCACCAGCCGTTCCTAGAGTGGCTGCTAGGGCAACCCCGGATAGAATGCCGAGTTGTAATTTCATCAAAAAAAAAGGGTTAATGGTAGATGGTTTGAGTGCGTGACATTTCGATTCGGGTTAAGCAATAGGGCAACCCAAAACAATGACCAGCGAACCTAACATTCAAGAGCATACACACTCCCCCCCGCATTGTATCAAACGCTACAATTTAATAAATATTTACATTCCTCTCCCCCAAGGCTTGCGCCCCTTGTATATTGGAGAAGTGGTAGGGTGTCAGCCTTTTCTTCGAGAGGATTTGCTGATCACCGGAACCCCAAGAGAGCCATCTGATCACTTATAAACTGTTGACTATCTAAATTACTCGTTAAGACTGCATTAGAGGTAAATATTTCATGAGCCAAACCATCACACCTTCTTCCTTAAAAGCTAGTTTAGCCCCCAATCCCACCAGAGCAGCAACGGTGGACGATGGGGGAAATGTGCTAGGGGAATTTCTGCAAGAAACTCTGGCCATGACTAAACGTCTGTTCATCCAATTACAACGTCGTCCTTCAACCCTAATCGCGGGGGTAATTCAGCCCTTTATGTGGCTGATTTTATTCGGGGCATTGTTTTATAAGGCTCCCCAGGGTCTATTCGGCAACGATCTCAGTTATGCTAAATTTCTCGCCCCCGGGGTGATTGTCTTTACCGCTTTTTCTGGGGCCCTCAATGCTGGTTTGCCGGTAATGTTCGATCGAGAATTTGGCTTCCTTAACCGTCTCTTGGTAGCACCTTTAACCACTCGTTACTCGATCGTGGCCGCTTCTACCATCTATATTATCGCCCTCAGTTTCATCCAAACCGCCTCGATCGTGGCCGCTAGTGCCTTTTTAGGGGCAGGATTGCCCAGTTTAGCTGGATTAGGTGCGATCGCTTTGATTGTTTTCCTAATAGTTTTGGGTATGACTGCCTTAAGTCTCAGTTTAACCTTTGCTCTGCCCGGACATATCGAATTAATCGCCGTCATTTTCGTCACCAATTTACCGCTTTTATTTGCCAGTACCGCCCTCGCTCCCTTAAACTTTATGGCAGATTGGTTACAAGTAATCGCTAGTCTCAACCCTCTTACCTATGCGATCGAACCGATCCGTTATATTTATTTCAATCAGCACTGGTCTTTTGATAGCATAGTCTTACAAACCCCTTGGCTTGACCTCAATTTCTTGACAGTTTTAGCCCTGCTCTTCGCTTTTGATCTGCTAATCCTTTTAGCAATTCAGCCCTTACTTCGTCGTCGTTTTGCTTAAATCAGTTATCAGTTATAAGTTATCAGTTTACTGTTCACTGAAAAGCCTACAACTTTCTCACCACCAAAAACTAGACAAGTAAGTAGTTATAATTAAATTGAAGATAGATTTTGCCTCTGATCCCCCCTTAGTCCCCCCTTGATAAGGGGGGTGCCGATCCCCCCTTAGTCCCCCCCTTGATAAGGGGGGGTGCCGATCCCCCCTTAGTCCCCCCTTGATAAGGGGGGTGCCTGACAACTTTTAACACCTACCCACTTAATTTTCTGAGGAGTTAGTTAGATTATGAATACTCAAAAAATGTTGCTCAAATCGTCTTTATTCCTAGCTACTGTTTTATTGGTCGGGGCTGATTTTAGTCCGCAAGTGTTAGCTCAAAGCTTGAACCCCAGTCAACCGGACTATCAAAAAAATGAACGTAGTTCCGATGGCAGGGATGGTCTCGGTGGTTTTAATCCTTTAGACTTGATTCATAATAGTAATTTTCGCCGTAGTCGGGACGGATCGGAATTTCAGGAAGACACCCTCAATAATATCAACGAAGCGGCCGAGGAGTTTAAACGCAAGCAAAGGGAACAACTGGAAAATCGGCAAAATCCTGCCCCAGAAACCAAATAAAACCTTTTTGCTAGTATATATGATCGCTAAGTGCAGATGATCTGAGAAAGACCAGTAACTGAAGATGATTGGGGGGTTTATCTGACACGAATTTATATTAAACTTAGGATTGGTTTATTGAATTATCGTCTTATTAAAACTGTGGAAGTAATGGAAATCGGGCAAAAAGTCAAGGTCTGTCGCTTAAGAGACCGCGTTAACTCGGATGTAGCGGGTAAATTGGGTAAAGTGGGTGTCATCAAAAATTTTAAGATGACCGATGGCAGCGGTGTTGGTGCTGTTGTCCAGTTCGATGATAAGACCGCTACTTGGTTTTTTGAGGATGAACTCAAACTCATCTAAATACAACGCTTAGGAATTAATTATGTCCTTAATTTTGACCTTTTTGGGCAAGGGGGGCAGCGGTCGCAGTACGATAGCGATCGCTTCGGCAAAGAAAATGGCTGGTCTGGGGTCAAAAGTTCTCTTGATCGGTCAAGATTCCGGCCCTGCTTGGGGATTACTCCTCAAGGCCTCCCCTAGCTCCTCCATTACGGAAATTGCCCCTAATCTCTCGGTTGTGCAGCTTAGTAGTACACAGTTACTAGAAAAAAGTTGGGAAGAAGTCAAGGAATTGGAAAAGCAGTATTTGCGTTCTCCCACCTTGAAAAATGTTTATGGTCAAGAGTTGGGCATTTTACCCGGAATGGACCAAGCTCTAGCTTTAAATTTCCTGCGGGAACAGCATAAAAGCGGAAATTACGATGTCATCATCTACGACGGCAGCGGAGATATCAACAGTCTGCGAATGTTGGGGATTCCCGAGGTGGGTAGCTGGTATTCACGGCGTTTTCGGCAGGTTTTCAGCGATTCCGAGATCGGTCGCACCCTTTCCCCCTTTTTCCAACCGATTGCCGCTGCCGTGCTGAATTTCTCCTTTAATCCCGACGGTTTAGGTCAGAAGGGCGATAATAACATTTTAGACGAGGGGCGCTCCGCTTTAGCCGATCCTCGGCGAGTTTTAGCCTATCTAGTCACCAATGATGATCCAATTGCGATCGCAGAGGCCAAATATCTTTGGGGTGGGGCGCAGCAAATCGGTTTAAATGTGGGGGGAGTGATTTTTAATCGCTGCCAGAGTGCTACGGAGGATTTTGCCCCGCTGCCAGCCGCGATTTTACCCGACCGTCAAGGAGAAGATTGGCAGGAGTTAATCGCCGAGTTACCCAATTTTCTCACGGTGCAGCCGCCCAAACCGTTAATAATCGATACGGCAGCCGCTCAGGTCAAGGTTTATTTACCCGGATTCGAGAAAAAACAGGTAAAACTGACGCAATCGGGTCCAGAATTAACCATCGAAGCCGGGGATCAACGGCGTAATATTGATGTACCACCGCCTCTAACCGGAAGATCGGTAAAAGGGGCAAAATTCCAAGACGGTTACTTAATTATTTCTTTTTAAGGGATTATGTCGAACACCGAGATCGAAAACAAGGACGAGCGGGGGGCCAAAACTCGCCAATTATTGGGCATGAAAGGGGCCTCATCGGCAGAAACCTCCCTCTGGAAAATCCGCTTACAATTGATGAAGCCGATCACTTGGATTCCCCTAATTTGGGGGGTTGTCTGTGGGGCTGCTTCATCGGGTAATTATACTTGGTCTTTAGAAGATGTCTTAAAATCGGCCACCTGTATGTTACTTTCCGGTCCGTTGATGACCGGTTATACCCAAACTTTAAATGATTTTTACGATCGAGAAATCGATGCAATTAATGAACCCTATCGTCCGATTCCTTCGGGGGTGATTTCTATTCCGCAAGTAGTCGGTCAGATTTTGGTTTTATTAGTGGGTGGATTGGGAATAGCTTATCTTCTCGATCGCTGGGCCGGTCATGATTTCCCGATCATGCTTTGTTTAACCCTATTTGGTTCTTTTATTGCCTATATTTATTCAGCGCCACCCTTAAAATTAAAACAAAATGGTTGGCTAGGAAATTATGCCCTCGGTGCTAGTTATATAGCATTACCTTGGTGGGCAGGTCACGCCCTTTTTGGTCAGTTAAATGGGACAATTATGATCCTAACCCTCATCTATAGTCTAGCGGGGTTAGGCATTGCTGTAGTTAACGACTTTAAAAGTGTGGAAGGTGACGAAAAATTAGGCTTAAAATCCTTGCCAGTTATGTTTGGAATTACCACTGCCGCTTGGATTTGTGTGATTATGATCGATGTTTTTCAAGCGGGAATTGCTGGCTATCTCATCAGTATTCATCAGAATCTTTATGCCGCTATTTTACTGTTATTAATTATCCCTCAGATCACTTTCCAAGATATGTATTTTCTGCGGGATCCGCTCAAAAATGATGTCAAATATCAAGCCAGCGCCCAGCCTTTTCTAGTGTTAGGAATGTTGGTGACAGGTTTGGCTTTAGGTCAGGGGATACTCTAAAAGATTGTAATTAATAAAAACAGGAAATATCCAGTTGACGGGCGAGGATCGCCTTGAATCGGTCTTCGGTTTAAGGTAACTTAAACGGTTAAGAGGGGAGAAAACTGTGGCTTCTAGCTAGATCCCTAGTCTTTTCGTTACAATCAAGAGGGAATCGATGCCGGGGAGAAGATTACTTTTTTTCTTCCCTGCGATTCAGCATTCTTGACGAACTAATCAAGAATAGTTTCTGTTTAACAAGATTGATTCAGACAAGTATCTCGAACCTAGTCACCATGAGTAATACCAGTAATTTTCGTCAAGCTTTACGCGAGGCTAAAAGCCAAGCACTTATCGGCCCTAATGTTATCCCCAAGGCCCTGCCCTATCTCGGTGGCGGTCTAATTTTGACTGCGGTGGGAACCTATGGCGGTTTAGGTGTGATCCAATCCTATCCCCAGATTTTCTTCCCGACTTTCTTTGTCGCCCTGGTTGCCGAGATTATTTTATTTTTTGTCGCGCGTAGTAGTGCGGAAAGCGGCAATAAAAGCACTGCTCTGCCCCTGCTGACTCTCTATAGCCTTCTTTCTGGCTATACTCTCAGTGGAATCGTCTATGTGGCCCTAGGTACTTCCGGTGTTGGTTTGCGAGGAGTGGCAATTGCTGCCCTCGGTTGCGGCCTCGCTTTTGTGTTGGGACGGAATATCGGCTCGAATCTGTCGGAAAAAGATGGTTTGGCGCTGACTCAAACCGTGAGCATCGGTATTCTCGCTCTTTTTATTGTTCTCATTGGTCAGCTAATTTTCTTTATCTTTACTGGTGCTAATCCCACCTGGTTAGAAATCGCTATTTCTGGCATCGGGGTTTTCTTGTTTGCCGGCTCCGCAGTCGTGGACTTTTACATCTTGCCCCGTACCTACAGAGATGAACAGTATCTCAGTGCTGCTTTATCGATGTATTTGACCTATATCAACCTATTTATCTTTATTCTGCGCCTTTTAATCGCCCTTAACGGTCGGGATTAGGGCAAATAGGGAGGAGTTAGAAATTAGTTACACCCTAAGTTCTAACTCCGCTAGAATAGTAAAGAAATGTAAACGGCCTGTAAAGATTATGACTGAACCACAACCGACTCAAACCCCCAAATTAGAAGACCCCAAATTTGGCTTTAATGACTATGCCGAGCGCCTCAACGGTAGGGCTGCTATGATTGGTTTTGTGATCACCCTGTTGATCGAGTATCTCACTGGCCAAGGTCTGTTATCTTGGTTAGGGTTACAGTAGTTTTTTAGGCTTTTTTAGGCATTCTAGGGGAAATACAGCCTTGAGTGTTAGTTAACGCATACAGGCTTGATGATTTTCCCCGTAGAATCCTTGTAAGACCGAATCACCTCGCTGTTGTGGTGTGCCGTGGGAGTTATTGGGGGCCTCAAAATCGCCCACTTCCGAGGCCGCTTCCGCCAGAAGTTTTCCTGCTATTATATAATCCTGTTTGGATAAACCTCTCGCTTCGGTAAATAACCAGGAAAGGGTATCTCCCGCTAGACAATCGGCCTGTAATTCAATGCCGATGGTCATCCCACCCTCATCGATGCCACCGATACCCCGATTCCACTGAACAGCGTGAGCGGCCTCGTGAGCGACGGCGTAAAGGGGAAATAGGGGATTATCACTAATGCGAGTGACTTGCTGGAGATTGACATAAACTGTATTATCTACAGTGCAGAAAGCCGCTAGGGAAATTACGCCGCAGGGAGTGGTTATCGGGGCATTACTTAACAAATACTTAAAATTGATCTGGTGTAATTGAGCCGTATATTCAATTACCGCTTCTAAGGCATCCGTAATATCGTCTGCTTGCGCTCTCTGGGCTAGAGGGGATAAAATCAAGAGGGAACTACAAGAAACAGCAGATATCAGGGATAATAACCGTTTACGGCCAGAGTTAGGGTTCATGGTACTAACAAAGTCGGGAGTGAGGAAGAGGTTTAATTGATCTGAATTAGCCTACCGCTATGATCACAATTCTAAAGGCTATATCTAAGACTTCCAGAGAAAATACAGAATTTACGCAGCTTTTGATCGAAGTTTACAGAATTTCTCCTCAAGGTTGAGGAAATTAATTTGGCACGACTACTTAGGGTTTGCGGCAAAAAGTTTTTCGGTGGTGGCAGGGTGTGGCCCCCC
>NZ_CAIP01000020.1 GCF_000297435.1 Microcystis sp. T1-4
GAGTGTTGGGGTTTTTAGTTGAAATTACCCACTTCCCCATTCCCCCATTTCCCCACTTCCCCACTTCCCTATCTCCCCCACTTCATAATTCATAATTCATAATTCATAATTCCCACACCCCACCAACAAACTTTTTTAGCAAACCCGAATTAATGATCCTTCCTGAATTATTTGACCTTTGGCAAGAAACCCTAGAATGGCAACCCGATGGGGCCCAACAAGCGCGATTTCAACAACTTTATGACTTGATTTTAGAGGGTAATCAACGTTTTAATCTCACTCGAATTACCCAACCAGAGGAGTTTTGGGAAAAACATCTTTGGGATTCTTTATCGGGTTTAGCTTGGTTGCAAAAATCCCAGCCGGATCTATTGACAAAATCCCTATCAGTCATTGATTTGGGGAGCGGGGCCGGGTTTCCGGGAGTGCCAATTGCGATCGCATATCCCCATTGGTCGGTGACTCTCTTGGATTCCACCCAAAAAAAGATTAATTTTCTTGAAGAAGTTATTGACAAATTAGAGTTAAATAACACGAAAACTCGTTTAGGTCGGGCGGAAATCGTCGGGAAAAACCTTAAACATAACTGTGCTTACGATATCGTCTGTTTGCGAGCGGTAGGTAATGTGGATATCTGTGTTAACTATGCTTTGCCTTTCCTGAAAAAGACCGGAATCGCTATTCTCTATCGTGGTCAGTGGTCCGCGCAGGATAGTTTAAGTTTAGAGGAGAATCTAGGGAAAGCTGGCGGTAAAATCCTCGAAATTGCCAGTTTTACCACTCCCTTAAGCCAAAGCATCCGTCATTGTCTATATATCTCCAAGAAATAACTTTAAGCAGTGAGAGGATGAAAAAAGAAAGCCAGGGCCAGAATAGTATATGTAGCTAAGAGTAACATTCCTTCTAACCAATTTGATCGCCCATCACTACTAATCGAATTAGCCAACCACACCGCTACAGCCACTGCTACCAACTCAAAGGGATTAAAATTTAGATCCATAGGCTGACCGATAATATAACCCATGATAACCAAAACCGGAGCCACAAACAGGGCGATCTGCATACTGGAACCGACGGCCACAGATACCGATAGATCCATTTTATTCTTAAGAGCGACGGTGACAGCCGTAGCGTGTTCGGCCGCATTACCGATAATAGGCAAAAGAATTACCCCAGTAAACAGCGCCGTTAAACCTAGCTGTTCCGTAGCCTCCTCTAGGGATGCCACCAATAACTCTGATTCTACGGCCACGGCGATAGTAACGATCAATAAAATCAAAGACCAAAACCAGATTTTCGGCCTTGCGGTGCTTTCTCTGGTGCTTTCCTCCTCGATACCGGCAACCCCAACATCGTAGAGATAGGTGTGGGTTTTCATGGAAAATAAGAGACTTAAACCATAGACGAAAATTAACACCGCTGCCACGGCCACCGATAGACGTTGCAGGACTGCTTCCCCGACTCCCGTGGAGGTAAATTCCACCGCAGTGGGTAAAAGAATCGCCACCACCGCCAAATTCATGGCCGAAGCATTTAAACGAGCGGTTATCGGTTGAAATTCCTGTTCTTTGAAGCGTAAACCGCCTAAAAACATCGATAATCCCATAACTAAGAGTAAATTACCGATAATTGAGCCAGTAATCGTCGCTTTTACCACATCGATGAACCCTTCCCGCAAAGCGACATAGGCAAGAATTAATTCTGTGGCATTGCCAAAGGTGGCATTCATCAAACCGCCAATATTTGGCCCGACCACCACCGCAATCGCTTCGGTGGCTTCCCCCATATAGGCCGCTAGGGGGATAATGGCTAGACAAGCGGTGATAAAAACTACCGTTCCGCCCCAGTGTAACACCGAACCGGCGATCGATATAGGCACAAAAATCAATAGGATGGCGAAAATGATATTTTTGCTTAACATAAAGTGGGTAATTTTGTCAAGATAATTTTATTTTGATCGGATCGGGAACTAAAGGGGACTGGAATCGGATTCTAGCCAAAATTCCCCAGTAGAACCAGTTATTATCCATAATATTGCCCTAAAACCATCTCTGAGCGACTTTTCTAGGGGTTCGGGGGGTGATTGGGAGGGAACAGTCACCGGTTTAATCATAATTCCGCGACTACCAAAAACAATTTCTCCCACTAATCGCGCCCTTCTCATGTGATTATCGGAAGTAACCAGATAGACACTATCAATACCTCGGGCTTTCAGTTGATCGGCTAGGCTAGTAAAGTTAGTGACAGTATCTCGCGCATTGTAATCGAGATGGAGACGTTCTGGAGAAATTCCCGCTTTTTTAAAAATCTTTCTCACATATCGTCGCGGACTACCGGAAGACACCCAAATCGGTAGATCGGGATATTCCTTAGCCAATTTTGCCGCAAAACGTTCTCGATCGGCATGACCTCCCAAAACAAAAATCGCTTCTGGTTTTAGCCACTGCTGACGTAAATCGTAGTATAACCAGCCTAAACTCGCCAAAATTAGCGGAATAGCCAGCAATTTTAACCTAGATTTGCCTAACTTCCCTTGCGGAGAAACTCGCTTTTTTCTGCGAGAATTAGCCTTGAGAACCATATATCAGTGATCGGTGAGCGGTTGTCAGCCTTCAGCTTTGTGGATTAAAGTGATCGAGGGTGAGGATCATCGAACTCACATTGACGTAGGAGATAGGGATTTTATTCCCCAACTGACCGATAATTTTTCTGGAACTCAGGTGGATTGATGCGGTTGCTTACATCCCCCACCAACGGGCCACCGCTTCGGGAAGGGGTAGCAAAATACTTAATAACAAAGTCAGGGAAAATAGACCTAATAAATCTCGTTTATTATCCAATTCCGTCACATCATTTAAAGCCGGTTGATCACTGACTGGCATTAATAAGAGAATAATCGCCCAGAGTAAAAAATCCGGTTGCACTAGGGCTAAAATAAACAGGAATAATCGAGTTAATTGACCGATAATTACGGCGGTTTTCTGTCCATACATGGCGTGAACAATATGACCACCATCCAATTGACCCACGGGCATTAAATTTAGGGCTGTAACGATAATTCCCACATAACCGGCCACCGCTAAAGGATGTAAATGGATGGCTTTTCCCGCGATTAAATTACTGCCGAGAGCTAGTTTAGCTACGATAGACAAGAAAAAAGAAAACTGCGGATTTAAGGCCTGAAAATTTAATAAACTGCTTTGATTAGTTAGGGGAACTATTTCCGAGAGGGATAACCCCCAAAACAGTAGAGGAATAGCGATAATTATACCCCCCAAAGGACCGGCCACCGCCACATCAAATAAAGCTTTGCGGGTGGGTACAGGCGATCTCATTTGAATAAAAGCCCCGAAGGTGCCTAGGAAGAAAGGAATGGGGATAAAATAGGGCAAAGTAGTTTTAATTTTGTATTTAACTGCGGTCAAATAATGGCTGAATTCGTGCAGTGCTAAAATAGCAATTAAGCCCAAACTGTAGGGTAAACCTTGCAATAATAAACTAGAATTATTTTCTAATTGTTGGGTCGTAATGCCACTTAATCCCGCACCGACCACTGTGGTGGTTAAGATAGTTAATAACAATAAACCCAGGGCAAGAAAGGGGCGAGTAACTTTTTCAGTTTCTATAGTTTCTGTTTTTTGCTGCCAGGGATTAGCCACAAGAGCGAAAAAAGGTTGTCCCTGAAAACTTTCTTGGAAAAGCAATAAAAAGCGATCACCAAAAACCTTTTCCACATTGTTTTTAATCACTTGATAAGCTTCTTCAGGAACCGCTCGCAATTTCCCCCGACAGAGAATTGCTTGGGGACGATAATCGATATTTTGCAGATAATAAATACCCCAAGGAAAACAATCTCTTAGGGATTTTTCCTCTTCGGCAGTGATCGGTTTTAAATCACTTTTAGGTGCGGGATTATCAATATTTTCTAGGACTAAATTCGCTTGTTTCCGTGGTGATGGGGGGCCTTCTTGGGGAGTAACCCGACCCTTCTGTACTAGCCACCAATACAAGAAAGGGCAGATCACAAAGGGACCGATGAGCAGAAATGCTGGCATGGGGGTATCCTCTCCATAGATTAACGTCCAGCCCGTCCAAATTAGAGCCGGAGTCATCAGGACTAACCAAATTAACCATATTGGTGTTGTCGTGATTTTGGCCACGCTACGCTTGACCATAAAATAAGTGAAACCACCAAGAATCCCTAATAACAACCACATTTCCATATCGGCTCTTTTCTCTTGAATAAAAAGCGGCTAATTTCAGCCCGCCCGGTCATCGATCGTGCTAAGTTATAAACCGCATTGATTGTGATTTGGATAGGCAAACCATGCGATCGGAAACCGAATCGTCTCCTTTAGAGGTTAGCAAAACCACAAAACCCCCTCGATTAATTCTAGAAGGTTTATACGCTTTCTCGCCTAATCGGGAAACCCTAGGGGGAACCTCTTATCTTATTGTAGAAAATACCGGCAATATTCTGGTGGATTGTCCTAGCTGTGAGGAGAGCGAGCGAGATTTTCTCCGAGAAAAGGGTGTCCGTTACCTATTTTTTACCCATCGCGGGGGTCAGGGGAAACAGAGCGATTCTCTGCAAAGTTTACTTGATTGTGAGATTATTCTACAGGAACAGGAAGCTTATCTGCTTCCTCACCGTCAAATTACCGTTTTTCAGCAGCAAATCCAGTTATCTCCCACTTGTAGCGGTTTTTGGACTCCTGGCCATTCTCCCGGCTCCTCCTGTCTCTACTGGAACCGTCATGGGGGGGTTTTATTTACCGGTCGTCATCTTCTCCCCGACACTAAGGGTCAACCGCAACCCCTACAGACCGCGAAAACTTTCCACTGGCTGCGGCAATTGCGATCGCAAGAGTCCATTTTAGACCGTTTTAGTCCAGAAACCCTCTCCTATCTTTGTCCGGGAGCTAATACTGGCTTTTTGCGCGGTCGGGGAATTATCGATCGCGCCTACGAAAAAATCAGCGCCAATCCTCTTAACTAGGGTTTGCGGCAAAAAGTTTTTCATGGGGGCAGGGTGTGGGGTGTGGGGTTTTACCGATTTTCATGTGGTCGTACTAAATCCGGTTATTAAAAACTGATTATTTATTCTCCGTTTGGCATGAGTGCCTCTCCTGATATGTAGCCTATACTCAACGGATGGCCGTATTACTTCCGATTTTACCACTCAATCCAAGCTTTTGGGGGGTTCTACCCCCCAAACCCCCCGTTGGGGGCGTGGCGCCGCCCCCAAACCCCGGAGCGCATTAGTTTTTCGGTGGGATGCTTACACGCAGCCGCTGACGCATCTGTAATAATTTAAGAGTCACTCCCCTTGCAGGAGTGCCTCTCCTGATATGTGGCCTATACTCAAGGGATTTAGTATGATTGACGAATTTGCGTTATTTCAGTTTCTATTTTCCAGTCAGTCAGGAGTTTCAGGCCTTGTTGCCCTGCTTTTTTGTATCAGCTTGTGTACGACAAGAAGGATAATGCAAGGTTTTTGGCTCTCTTATTCTTTGTGTGGTCAGTTTAACTTATATAGTAGTGATCGATCTCTGTGTCCTTTGTGTCTCTGTGGTTTGTTCCGCACCTAAGAGAGCCGACTTTTTAGAAGCTGTATCGTTCAATTCCCAGAAATTATGAATTTAACCGTTAAAGACTTGGGTGAACAGGGATTGCTACCGATTCTGCAAAAATATTGTCCTGCGGAGATTATCGGTGATGATGGGGCGATTTTATGCCTCAAGGATGGTTACTCTCTCGTTGTCACCACTGATGTTTTAGTTAATAACGTCCACTTTAGCGATCTTACTACCTCTCCCGAAGATGTGGGCTGGCGAGCGGCGGCGGCTAATTTATCCGATTTAGCGGCTATGGGGGCAGAACCCCTGGGAATTACGGTAGGATTGGCTTTAACTCCCAATCTAGCCATCGATTGGCTAGAAGGACTCTATCGGGGTCTTAGCTCTTGTCTGCAAGTATATCAGACGGCGATCGTTGGGGGCGATGTCTGTCGGGCCACGGAAATTAACATCAGTATCACCGCCCTGGGACAAGTGGCAAAAAATGAAGAAATTAGACGTTTTAACGCAAAAGTTGGCGATAGTATCGTTATTACTGGTTATCACGGTTTATCGCGGGCCGGATTAGAGTTACTCTTTCACCCTGAAACCGGGAGGAATTTAAATTCCGCCCAAAAAAAGCGATTAATCCAAGCCCATCAACGGCCGCGACCGAGACTTGATTGCATACCACATTTACAAAAAATTGTCAAGCAATTTCCCATCGCGGGCATGGATAGCAGTGACGGGTTAGCAGATGCCATCATGCAAATTTGTCGCTGTAGTGGGGTTGGTGCCGAAATCGAGAGGATTCCCCTGCATCCAACCCTGAAAGAATATGTAGGAGCCGAAAAAGCTCTAGAATGGGCTTTATACGGCGGTGAAGACTTTGAGTTAGTTTTGTCTTTGCCCCCGGACAGTGCCAGAGAATTGTTGGAGAAAGTGGGGGAAGAGGGGGCGATAATCGGTCAAATTGTCCCCGGGAAAGAGATAAAATTAGCCGATGGTAGAAACCTCAGTTTAAGCTCCGGATTTCAACATTTTTAGCCTCTATAAATCGCCAAAACCTTTCTTTTTCTTGATTTTCTTCGGTTTTTTCGGGCTGCCACCTTGACCGCGGAACCCCGGTTGATTGCCACCCCCAAACATTCCGCCACCCATCCCAGGCATCCCCGGCATAGCGGGCATTTGTCCCCGTCCCATCTGTTGCATCATCGATCGCATTCTGGTGAAATTAGTAATTAGTTTGTTAACTTCCGTTTCCGGATGTCCCGAACCTTTGGCAATGCGACGACGACGATTAGGAGACTTAGCCAATAAATCGGGGTTAGCGCGTTCCTCCGTGGTCATGGAATTAATCATCGCTTCCGTGCGTTTTAACTCTTTTTCGCCCTTTTCGATGTCTGTCCCGCTCAGTTTGCCTAGACCGGGGATTAACTTGAGGACTCCCCCCAGGGAACCCATATTTTTTAACAGCCGCATCTGTTTGAGGAAGTCATTAAAATCAAACTTAGCCTCTAAAATCTTGGCCTGCATTTTGGCTGCGTCTTCTAGGTCTAACTGTTCCTGAGCTTTTTCCACTAGCGTCAGGACATCACCCATATTGAGGATGCGACTGGCAAGGCGATCGGGATAAAATGGCTCTAAAGCTTCTACTTTTTCGCCAACCCCAACAAATTTAATCGGTTGTCCCGATATTTGCCGCACTGATAGGGCCGCACCGCCGCGAGTATCGCCATCAAGTTTGGTAAGAATCGCCCCCGTGATGCCGATTTGTTGGTGAAAAGTGTTGGTAAGACTGGCCGCTTCCTGACCGGTCATCGCATCCACCACTAATAAAGTGTCGTCGGGCTTGACAATTTTCTTGATTTGTGCTAGTTGGCCCATCATCTGGGTATCTATTTGCAAACGACCGGCGGTGTCGATGATAACGGTATCTACGCCCAATTCTTTGGCTTTTTCCACACCTTGACGGGCGATATCGACGGGATTAGCCTGAGAACCCATCTCGAAGACGGGAACATTTATCTGTTTACCGAGGGTGATTAATTGGTCAATGGCCGCCGGACGGTAAACATCGGTGGCCACCATCAGGCAGCTTTTGGACTGTTTGCGGAGATATAGGGCTAATTTGGCGGTGGCGGTGGTTTTTCCCGTCCCTTGCAACCCGGCCATTAAAATTACGGTGGGGGGTTTATCGGCCTGAGCTAGGGGAACGTTGCTTTCCCCCATAATTTTAACTAATTCATCATAGACAATTTTGATAAATTGCTGACCGGGATTGACTCCGGAAATCACTTCAGCGCCGAGGGCTTGTTTCTCGACCTCAGCAATAAATCCCTTGACTACCTGTAGGTTAACATCTGCTTCTAATAAAGCCCGCCGGACTTCTTTGAGGGTTTCTTGTATATTGGCCGAGGAGATTTTATCTTGACCTCGTAATTTTTTCCATGCGTCTTCTAAGCGGTCGGCCAGTGCGTCGAACATAGTTTCGGAATTAAATTTTTAACTAGATCGATTTTATCTCAAATGTCGGGGGAAGACCCCCGTTCTTACCCTGTCATTAGTCTCGGACTTGCATGGTGCGGCCAATCTCCCGGTGTGGGAGAGTGAGCAGCGGGGAGAAACAATCGATAATTGGGTTTTTAAAGTGCGATTTACCTACTAGCCACTCCTAAATCCCGCACTTCTAACTTTTGATTGCTCAAAAATAGTCGTAATTTTAATAAACTGAGAGTTTGACCGAGATTGAGGGGAAGGAGGGAAATGCCTTCTAACCGCGATTGTAACCAACCATCGCCCCAATACCATTCGTGATAGCCATCGATACCTTGACTCAAAAGCAAGCGTAAACACTGGTCATTGGCCAGTAAAACCTGATGTTGTACGGGAATTAAACCTAACCAAGAGGTAAAAGTCAAACCTTCCTCTAATTTATCGGGTAGATTGGGCGAGAGCATTTGCGGCCACAGCCATTGACGGAGATGAGCAGTTTTGAGCAAACTATCCCGGATAGCCTGTTCACGGGCCGAGATTTCGATACGCAGCTGACTTTGTTGAAAATTGCCGAACATATTGTTGTCTGATAATTTTTGTTAAGTTAGTTAAAGAATAACTAAAAATCGGGACAGCGTTTTCCAAGGATAACAGTAAGTAGTATGGCAGATAAATTAATCCGCGCCACGGCCGCCGATAGCGGAATTAGAGTAGTCGGAGTGATTACCACTCGTTTAACCGAAGAAGCTCGCCAAAGACATAAATTATCTAACGTAGCCACCGCCGCTCTCGGCCGCACGATGGCATCGGCTTTACTCTTGGCTTCCAGTTTAAAAAAACCAGGTTCTAGGGTCAATATTCGCATTAAAGGCGACGGACCCCTGGGGGGTGTTTTAGTTGATGCCGGACTCGATGGCACGGTGCGGGGTTATGTGGACTATCCCCAGGTGGAATTACTCCCCAATGCTAAGGGTAAATTAGATGTGGGTCGCGCGGTGGGTAACAAGGGTTATGTGCGAGTCCTACGGGAAGAAAAAGGCGAGGAGAGAAATGAACTTCAAGAAAGCATCGTCGAGATAGTTTCTGGGGAAGTGGGGGAAGATATCGCCTACTATCTAGACCAATCGGAACAAATTCCCTCCGCTTTGCAAGTGGGGGTTTTTGTCGGTACGACCACAGGAGTGACGGCAGCCGGGGGAATTTTATTACAAGTTCTCTCTAAAGAAGCGGCCCGGGATGAGGTCTTAGTGGCTCGTTTAGAGTCGAGATTGCGAAAATTAACGGGATTTACGCCCCTTTTACGGGCGGGAAAAAGTCTAGAAGATATTTTTCAGGAACTTCTGGGAGATATGGGTCTAGAAATTTTTCCGGCTGTGCAGCTGCTGCGTTTTGATTGTGATTGTTCTTTTGAACGGGCCCTAGGAGCTTTAAAATTCCTCGGGGTCGATGAATTAAAAGATATTATCGAAAAGGATAAACAAGCGGAAGCCGTCTGTGAGTTTTGTCGGGAGGTATATAGCGCCGACGAGAGACAATTAATCGAATTAGTCGAGTCCCTACAAGCTGAATCTTGCTGAGAAGTTGGGCAATGAGCGCCATTAGGGTAAAATCTATCTAAAATATCTGCCGGGGAGTAGTGAATGTCTAAAGGAAAAGAATTAACCGAAAATCTAGTCAAACGAGAATCGATTGACTCCCTGACTCGTTGGCCAGAAAAAACTAAGTCTTTTCTTTTTCTCCTTTGGTACCGATACCAGCATCGTTTCACTTGGAAAGTTTGGGCGGCTTTATTTGTGGTGGTCTTTGGCGGTGTTGGCTTTCTCGCCACTTGGCAGTTATTCAATATGCAGAAGTCGCCCAATTGCCCGAAAATCTTCTGGCCTATCGCTTCTGCCTCCCTGCGTCTCTACTGCGCTCAACTTTCCGCCGATAGTCGCACCGTGGCAGGTTTACTCGAGGCAATTGCCCTGGTGGAAGCTTTACCCGAAGACCATCCCTTGCGCTCGCAGGTTAATCAACAGGTGGAAGAATGGGCGCGAGATATCCTGAATTTGGCGGAAAAAGACTATCAAGCGGGAAATTTAGAGCAAGCGATCACTAAAGCTCGTCAAATCCCCAATAATATGGCAGTAGCGGCAATTATTGAAGAAAGAATCGCTAAGTGGCAAGGAACTTGGACGGAAGGCAACGAGATCTTAAGCAAACTAGAGGAAAATCTCCGCGCTTCCAACTGGAATCAATCTTTCCGTCTGGCAGTGGATTTATTGAACTTAAATAACGAATATTGGGCAACGGTTAAATATAATGAAGCGCTCGCTAAAATTACCGTCGCCCGGGAAGATAGCAGTAAATTAGATAATGCCTTTAATCTCTTTGCCCGGGGCGGTCTCGACAATTGGTTGAAAGTCATCGAAGAAGCTAGAAAAATTCAAGCCAGCAGTTATGCCTATCAGGAGGCACAAAAATTAATCGGGAAAACCGAGGATAAACTAAAAGAATACGCCGAAAGATTAATTAAGCGCAAGCAATGGCAAGCTCTCCGGGATTTGGCTAACCAAACCCCCAAAGACCTCAAAATTAAAGAAGATGTCACCGATTGGTCCGTCTTGTCTGAAGCGGCCTTAGATGCGGAAGCCGGCACGGTGGACGGATTGGAAGCTGGCATACTGGGACTAGAACAAATCGACCCTTCTCGACCCCTCCATCAAATGGCCCTAGGCATGAGGGAGCGCTGGCAGTTACAGGTACAGGATCTAAGAATACTGTCCGAGGCTAGGGATTTAGCACAAGCTGGGACGGTCGAACAGTATAGCGCCGCTATCGCAAAAGCGGGCGAGGTTCCCCGGGATAATCCCCTCTGGTGGCAAGCACAGCAGGAAATTGGCTCTTGGAATCGTCAAATACAAGTGATTGAAGACCGGCCGATTTTAGAACGGGCCAGGGAAATCTCTATCCCCGGCGATATTAATTCCCTCAGTAACGCTATTATTCAGGCCCGGGCCATTGGCAAGAATCGGGCCCTATACCGAGATGCTCAACGGGAAATTGGCGGCTGGCAAGGGCGGATTGAACGCATGGAGGATCAACCCATTTTAGATCAGGCCCAAGCTTTGGCCAATCTCAAAGACTATAGCACAGCGATCGAAACTGCCAATCAAATTCCCCCCGGTCGAGCGCTTTCCTCGGAAGCGTCCCAAAATATCCGTCTTTGGCGCCGAGAGTTGCGGGCCCGTCAAAATCTCCAGCAGGCTAATCAATTAGCGGCGACGGGAACCCCAGAAGGTTTAACCCGGGCGATTGCTTTAGTTACCAATATTTCCACTAAAACCGATGCGGGTGTGCAACGGACTGAATTGCTGGAACGTTGGAGTTATCAGCTTTTGTCTTTAGCCACGGACCTGGCTAATAATGGCCGTTATCTGGAAGCTATTGGCCTGGCTGAATCCGTATCCCCGGAAAGTACCGCTTACAGTTCGGCTCGCTCCCAAATGCAAGGCTGGCGCAATATTCTCCAACCTCCGGCCCCGGCGCCAATAGTTGAATCGACTCCCCTTTCCCCAGAGTCCCCGATAGAAACACCAAGTCCGGGTCAATAATCAGTTTTAGAGGCTGTTTTTGCCGTGGATTACCCCTAAAAAAGTCCCCCATCCCCAGGGATCTGTCCAGTTAAATCTGTATTATACTAAATCCGGTTATTAAAGACTGATTATCTATTCCTCCTCTTGCCCCTTGCCTATCCTGATGATATTTAGCCTATACTCAACGGATTTAGTATAAAAACCAATTTAGTATAAATTGCCAAAAAATAACCAAAGCCAATTTTAAAAAGATAATAGTTGTTATCAATTAAGTTAATCAATCAAGCAAAAAACAGATCTCCGTAATTTCTATAAACCTCCTGCATAATTAATTTTTCATGGTTCAAAAATAGCCAAAATAAGGATTAAATAACATAAAATCTGTCAATAGACCATTTAACTGATTATTATTCATTCTTAATTCTCCTGACTACTGACTACTGGCTACTGACTCCTAACCCTAAAAACGATTTTTGATTTCTGCAAGAGGTCTTATGAAAGCAAGTGAGGTACTGGATTTATATGCCAAGGGCAAACGCAATTTTACAGGAGTAAAATTAAAAGGACAGTGTTTTCAAGGAAAGAATTTATCGGGGGCTAATTTTAGTAAAGCTGACCTCCGTGGCACTAATTTTCAAGGGGCTATTTTAGAGAAAACTAAATTTACCGAGGCTAGGGCAGGATTACTAAGGCGCGGTCAGCTACAATTAATTTTAATTTCTTGGTTAATAGCGGCTATCTGCGCCTTTGTGTGGGGATTAGCTGGTTATTATCTAGCTTTAATGCTGGTGACAGATGTAACCGGATTTAAAATCATTGGTGCGGGTATAATCACGATTTTATCTCTAATTTACGGAATATTTTATCGTCAGCGAGTTGGGGGATTGCCCTTAGTTTTATCCTTGATTTCTGGCCAAGCAATAAGTTTTACCCTAGCAATTGTCATCAGCTTAACTTTAACTTTATTGACAGTAATTATATTAGCTTTTCAAGGGGCATTAGCAGGAATAGCTGTGATGAATGTAACTTTTTCTATAGCTTTGATTTTTGGGGTTTGTGGTACTTTATTCACCGCTTATCTGGCCTGGTTATCCCTAGAAGAATCGAGAGAAACGCTTGCGAAATCCATGGCCATTGCTTTTTTAGCCAGTAAGGGTACAAATTTTTGCGGGGCAAATCTCCAAGAAGCGGATTTCACGGGAGCGCAGTTAAAAGCCACTGATTTAAGGGCAAAAGATTTAACTAGAACTCGATTTTATCTGGTATCGGGCATCGAGCGAGCGCGTTGGGAAAAGACAATTCTGTCCGAAGTTGCGATGAGAAATCTTCTGGTGACTGGTCAAGGGGAAAATAAAGCTTATATTGGCTATAATTTTCGCGGACTGAATCTTTACGGGTATAACTTCAAAAATGCCAACCTGACTAGGGCAAATTTCAGCGAGGCAAATTTAGCCTACGCTAATCTAGAAGGGGCTAATTTAGCCCATAGTAACGTGATGAGAGCCAATTTACAGGCAGCCACCCTGACGGGCGCTTGTATCGAAGCCTGGAAAATCGCCGAAAATACCAATTTAGAAGGGGTTGATTGTGATTATATCTATTTAATTGAGTCCGAGGAAGAGCGCCGTCCCAGAGAGGGAGAATTTGGGGAAGGGGAATTCCGGCAATTGGCCCTGGAGCAACGAAAATTGTATATTAACGAATAAGTGGACTTCTGCCTAATATTATCTCAAGGCTAAAATTCTGTCTAGACAAGAAACTTGCCCAAATAAAAATGATTTTAATGGCCCCCAGATTTTTTCGGTTAAAACGACGGATATAAATTTCAGTGTAGCACGACGGGGTTTTAAACCCAAATTGACGAGACACGAGCGGAAAAAACAGCCTTCTGAACCTGCCCATTGAGGGAATAGATGTTCAGACAGAGAGAAAAGTCTTGTCTGGAAACTCCACCGATTAATCATAACTGAGAATTTTTTTAGCTGATGCTTGATTTTTTTCGGTAAATAGGGAATCGGGAACAGTAAAAAAGCAATATTCGTCGTCAATCTGGATAAATAATCGGTAAATTCCCTAAAAACTCAGATATTCTCGAGAATATGACCTTAAAAACCGCGATTATGACCATAAAATTTCCCTGGCCCTTAGTTTTAGGATTATCTATTGTTATTATTGACAATGGGCAATATTTGAGAGCAGAAACGGTAACTTTGAGCGAAAGTCAACGGCAACAACTGCGATCGCTAGATGCTAAGATTATTTTACCTAACTATATCCCCCCCGGATTTCAGGCCAGCGAGATTAAAATCCTCGCAGAAGAGGGGAAAGGATACGCAGTACTCTTTGAAAATGCCGAGAATAGCTGTTTTTTGGTGGAAGGAATCGAAAACGCCAGGGGCGATGATGGTTTAGAATTAGAGGGAACCCTAGCGCTCAATTCCCCACTATTTGGAGAAGGATACTGGCTTAATTATGGTACACCCAAAGACTCGGAATTAAGGCAACAATTCCCCGAACCCGATTTGTATTCCGATTGGATGAAAATGGGAGAATATTTTTATCGTCTCAGTGGGGCATTAATTGCCCGGGAGGATTATGATTATCCTAATTGCCGTCAAGATATTTCCCCATCGGAAGCGGTTAAAATAATCGAATCTTTTGGAGATAACAATTAAATTGAATTTATCTACAGTCATTTCTAATCTAC
This sequence comes from Microcystis sp. T1-4, assembly GCF_000297435.1. Classification (GTDB taxonomy): domain Bacteria; phylum Cyanobacteriota; class Cyanobacteriia; order Cyanobacteriales; family Microcystaceae; genus Microcystis. Next base: position 14,340 of record NZ_CAIP01000020.1, read on the forward strand.
AACAAAAAGGCAAGGAGCGGTTAGCTTGGTCTGATTTTTGTTGGTTAGGATTAGTAATAATTTTGGGACTGGTTATTAGGTTAACACAATTAACGAGCAAACCTCCCTGGACGGATGAATTTGCCACTATGGTTTTTAGTATTGGCAATAATTACCAGATAGTGCCGTTAAATCAAATAATTTCCCTAGACACTTTATTAGCACCTCTCCAGAGCAACCATCAGGCAACTATTGCCGATGTAATTAAATTAGTTATTCAGGAGGACAATCATCCACCTTTATATTTTATTTTCGCCTATCTCTGGAATAAATTATTCTTTGATCGGGGAGAATATGTATCTTTAGAAGGAATGCGATCGCTGGCAGTATTTTGGGGAGTTATTTCGATTCCTCTAATTTATTTTATCAGTAAATTGGTCTTTAAATCTGGCTCGATCGCTTTTCTGTCGGCGATTTTAATGGCGGTTTCTCCCTACGGAGTTTTTATCTCCCAAGAAGCACGCCATTATACTCTAGCGGTTGTATTTGTCCTCATATCTTTAGGCTGTTTTCTGAGGGCAAGCGGCAAAATTGTTCACCGTCAGAGAATATCCTATACTTTGGGTTTTTTCTGGTTAATTGTCAACTGTCTAGGGTTATTAGTTCACTATTTTTTTAGTTTAACTATCCTAGCGGAAGCGATAACTTTATTATGGATTTTATTCAATCAAATCAAACAAAAAAACTTTTGGATAACTAATTGGTGGCGTTTAAGTTTAGTTTTTTTAGGTAACTTGAGCTTTATTATTATTTGGTTTATCACGGTTGTCCCCAAAGATTATGGCAATCAGATGACCGGTTGGATTCAGAGAGAGAATGATAGTTTTTTGGCAGTAATCAGCCCCTTTTTTCAATTGCTGGGAACATTAATTACTATGCTTTCCCTGCTCCCAGTCGAATCAGAATCTTTAATAATTATCTTGATTTCTGGGGCAATAATGATCGGTTTTTTTCTCTGGATTATCCCACAATTAAAAACAGCATGGCTAGACTCCTATAAACCAGAATTAGGCATTCTCTCGGCATTTTTCCTCAGTTCAATTGCTATTTTCTTTGTCATCACCTATCTGCTTGCGATCGATATTACCCGGGGAGCTAGATATAGTTTTGTTTACTTTCCCTCGGTAATTTTAATTCTAGCAATTTTATTAGATAATTGTTGGCATAGGCAGCGGAAAAGAATAGTAATTATTGTAATTATCATGGCTTTAGTTAGTTCCCTAAGTGTTACTTTTAATTTAGGCTATCGTAAGTATTATCGCCCAGATAAATTAGTTACCACTATCGAAAATAATAGCCGTTATCCGTTAGTAATTGCCACTAGCTATAGGAGTTTGGTGCAGGTGGGAGAAATGATGGGAATTGCTTGGGAATTTAACCAAAGATTTCCCGATAAAAACCCTAAGTTTCTCTTAGTTAACTCAGAACAAAAGCCAAATTTTAATCTGTCATCTTCTCCCCCTTTTGAATTATGGCTAATTAATTTCCATTCTGCAATAGATCTATCGGACTGTCAACTCTCAGAGTTATCCTCCAATTATGTAACAGGTTATCAATATCAAAAGTTTCTCTGTGGGCGATCGATAGATTATAATAGTAAAGTTAAGTAGGGCTATTAACTATGATTATTTGGGTAAATGAACAGATTGACCCCTGCGGTTTAGTACAAGCTTGTATTGCCTGTCAAGACGAACAAGCGGCAAAAGATTGTCATCAAAGTTGGTTAACCAGTCTTACGGACGAACAAAAACAAGCGGGATGGGTGGCAGTTTTAAGAACCGTAGAATCTTGGGATGATGTACCTGTAAATGCCCTGAAGTTAAGTTATTAACTAGGGTTTGCGGCAAAAAGTTTTGCGTGGGTGTGGGGTGTTTTTAAAGTTGAATGGGGAGTTAATCCCACTATTAACAACGTCAATCGATGACAAAATTTTGGCTGCCAGAGCTTTGAGAGCAAAAACAGGCGAAAAGACAGAAGAGAAAGGAGATATCTGGCTAAAATAACGTCAGTTTCGGTTAAGCAGATTGGGTGCATCTCACATTTGCAGAAATACCGATAATCAGCAATTATCAGTGACTCTTAGATGATGACAAATGTATCAGCAGCTGCCTGTAAGCACTCCCACCGAAA
>NZ_CAIP01000019.1 GCF_000297435.1 Microcystis sp. T1-4
AATGTCAAATTTTTGATCCATATCTCTTTGGAGAATGTCAAATTTTTGATCCATATCTCTTTGGAGAGTGTCGATTTTCTGATTAACATCTCTTTGGAGAATGTCAAATTTTTGATTAACATCTCTTTGGAGAAAGTCAATTTTCTGATTAACCTCTTTAATGCTATCTTTAATTTCTTTCAGGACAGATTCGAGAGAATAGGTAACGGTTTCGCCAGTTTGTGTCATAATTAAAACCCTCGGGTCGATATAGCCAAATATAATTAGGTTATACTAAAAAAGTTTTTCTTTGGTGTGGGTCTGGGGCTTTACCCATGTTCAGGGAACAAGTCCCTGAATTTTTCCTCTGACCACTCCAATGGCTGGCACTTTTTGATTTCAAAAAAGCCTAAAGATATTATCCAACAAAGTTTTTAGATTTATTCAGCCAGCCCTAATCATTCTCCTATTGCCCATTGCTAGGAGCCAAGGGCGATTTTGCTACCGGAAAATTGGCAATTGTGGCCAGAGATCGATCATGGTAATTTAAGAAGGCGATCGGGGAACTCTGAGAGGGAAGCTGCCGATCCTAGCCAGGGAGTATCTGTTTAACCGTCTGTCCTATGTACAAGTCTATTACTGTTTTAACGCTGCTGACGGGAATTGTTGCCGTTGATGTAGTTTTTGCTCAATCCACTGTTAATCTTCCTATCGCAGTTAAACGGGGAGAATCCTACGAAGGATTATTAACTAGAGCATCGCAATTGGCAGAGAAAACTATCATCAGTCGTTTTAATCAACAAAAGGGTCTTGATAAAATTGATTTATTAATAACGGCCGAAAAATCAGGTGCGATCGCACCTTTGCTCTCGGTGAAGGTGTCCCGTCAAGATTGGTTTGGTCATCCCAATATTCAACGCTGGAGAAATGTTTTTCCCTTTGGCAAAGCTCTCCTCGGTTTTAGCTCTCCCGCACCCGTCGTCACTCCGAAAAGTCCCCCCGCTGCCGTTAATCCCAGTCCATCTCCAGCAGCGTCTCCCGGCGCTACCACTCCTCCTCCTCCCCCTACTTTACCCTTCGAGGATGAGCCGAATAATGCTCCCCCAATCCCCATTCCTAACCAAAGATTAACCACTCCAGCTAATCGTTAATTGATAGGAAAAGCAGGGGCTTTCGGCGGATATATTGACTTTTAAGTGGCAAAACGGGGCTGAAACCAGTCTAGGGGAAAAATATCATCTTCTTGGACGATTTCTGTCCAACCAGTGACACTCTCAAAACAAGTCCCCGTCAAGTTAGCACCCCTCAAGTCCGCTCCCTGTAGATTTACCTCTTGTAAACGCGCTCCCGCTAGATTAGCACCCGCTAAATTAGCCCCGCGTAAATCACTACCCGTCAGACGTGCCTCGCTAAAATTAGCCCTTTCTAAATTGGCCCCCTGAAAGTCCACCTCTTTAAGAAAAGAGCCGCTAAAATTGGCTTCCCTTGCGGAAATCTGACGACATTTAGCCCCACTTAACCGCGCTTCCTGCAAATTAGCCCAATTGAGATTGACTTTATCTAGGGTTGCCTCCAAGAGATTAACTAAGTATAAATTCGCCCCACATAAATTCGCCCCGCATAAATTCGCCCCCCGGAGATTAGCATGGGAAAGATCCGCCCCACTTAATCGCGAGTTACGCAGGTTTGCCTGTACCATAAAGGCCCCGGTGAGATTGGCTTTGGTTAAGTCCGCTTCCACTAATTGCGCTTGACTTAATTTGGCATAGGTTAAATTCGCCCAATTCAAACTCGCTCCCCGTAGATTTGATTTAGTCAGAAAAGAGCGACTCAAATTAGTTCCGCGCAAATTGGCCGCCGCAAAATTGACAGCGATTAGAGTCACTTGTTGTAGATCTAGACTCATCAAGTCAATGCCTAAAAAATCCCGCTCTCCTTGTTCGTAGAGTCTTAGTAACTGATTAACTTTCATCTCCCTTCTTCTACTTTAAGATGGTGGTTAAGAAGTAATCAACAAAAGCACCTAAAAACTTTGTCCGATAACTCACTCCGCTTTTAGATGAGAAATTTACGAGGGTCTCCTTTGAGTTTATGTAAAGTTTTTTATCGATTTTTTAAGGGAAGATAACCCGAACAGCAAGTTAATTTTCATCATAGTTAAGTAGTTTGGCTAAAACAGTTGGACTGGTTTTTCCAATTCTACCCCAGTCCATCGGGTAATTAGTATCTAACACTACTCTTGTTAAAAAACTTATCTATTGTTTAAACTCGATTATATTTAGGGTTTGTGGCAAAAAGTTTGTTGGTGGGGTTAGGAGACAGGAGGCTCCGAGGCAGGAGGCAGGAGATAGGGTGGTCACTGCGTGCGCGTTGCGGGGGGTGTTAGGGTGTTAGGGTTTTAGGGTGTTAGGGTTTTAGGGTTTTAGTTGAAATTCCCCCACTTCCCCATTTCCCCATTCCCCCATTCCCCCACTTCCCCACTTCCCCACTTCCCCACTTCCCCCATCTCCCAACCGCTGCTAATCGTCTAATTCCCTACTCTAAAGCGTAGATACGACCATCCATGAGCAGACGGGTGATCCCTTTAGCTTCCAGTTGAGCGTGAGCTTTTTCGATCAGGCGACCGTCGGGAACTTTAATCACTTTTTCCTTGCGCTTGGAGAAACGGCGAGCGATGCGATGACTTTCAAAGATGGGGAGAGTGCGCTGCTGGATTTCCTGAGGGGGAACCTTACCCAATTCAGCAAAATCCTTGAGGGGACGGGTGATTAATTCAGCAGCGCGATCAATCACCAAGTAACAGGTTTTGGGAAAAGCCGCCGCCGAGAGGGGTAAGATCTGTAGTTGGGCGGTTTTAACGATAGTCGGGCCTAAATAGCTGCCCGCTAGTTCCTCTTCCTCCTCCTCCTCCTCCTCTTCATCTTTATCCTCCTCTTCATCCCAATCCTCGTCCAGATCATCTTCCTCCTCCTCTTCCTCGATAGCTTCGACGAAAAACTCGGTTAAATTAGCGTCTTCTAGTGGTTTATCGCCATTAATTTCTATATATTCCGAATTATCTCCTTCCGGCGGGTAAGAGGTATCCATTAACAGGCTTAATTGTTCCACAGAAGCGATCGGTTGCTCAAAATCCTGCTCATCCTTAGCTGCGATGCGCGCTGCCCGAAAACTAATCACCTCGCTCGCTTCTTCTGGTAAATCCGCCGCTGCTCCCTCATCTTCGAGGCCACGACCATTGCGGGCCAAGCGTTTTTTCTGGATTAATTGCTCGTATTCCTCGCTAGAAAAAGAATTTTTGAGAAAACGACTGACCGTAGAACTACTCACGCCATAACGCTCGGCTAACGTGGAAGTGGTGGCCTCCGTTTCCCGATAAAGCTTAAGAATTTCTTTTTTCGTGGCATCAGTCAGTTTTCTTGGACTCATATTACTTATATAGTTATTTTTTAAGCGATAGGATCTTGCCGATGGCTAGTCAGGGGGAACTATTGTCCTTGAGCGGATGTACTCTTAATCATAAAACGCTCTAGCCAATTAAAACTAAGCAATTCGTTTTCTAGTCCCTGTTCTAGTCTATCCTTGACTTCTGTTTCTCACCACTACTCAAGATTAAAAAATTGACGATGATATCCAGTGCTGCTAGTCAAAAAGCCTTATTAGTTCTGGCCGATGGTACGGTTTACGAGGGTTATTCCTTCGGAGCCAAGGGAACCACCGTCGGCGAAGTTGTCTTTAACACAGGGATGACCGGTTATCAGGAAGTCCTCACCGATCCCAGTTATGCCGGTCAAATCGTCACTTTTACCTATCCGGAATTGGGAAATACGGGGGTTAACTCCGAGGATGAGGAGTCAATTCGTCCCCAGGTGAAAGGAGCGATCGCCAAAAATATCTGCCACCGGCCCAGTAATTGGCGTTCTAGCCAATCCCTACCGGATTATCTGGCCGCTCATCATGTTATTGGCATCTATGGCATCGATACCCGCTCCCTGACCCGCAAAATTCGCTCGGTTGGGGCGATGAATGGGGCAATTTCTACGGAAATACTCGATTATCATGATTTACTGCGGCTGGTGCAGGCAGCCCCCAGTATGGCGGGGTTAAATCTCGTCAAAGAAGTAACCACCAAGGAAGTGTACGAGTGGACAACTCCCACCCCCTCCGCTTGGGAATTTGCGCCCATTGATAGTGAGCAAGAACCGTTAACGGTGGTGGCGATCGATTTTGGCATCAAACGCAATATTCTCCGGCGTTTAGCCAGCTACGGTTGTCGGGTGATCGTGGTTCCCGCTGACACTCCCCCGGAAAAAATCGCCGAATATAATCCCGATGGTATTTTCTTTTCTAACGGACCGGGAGATCCGGCGGCTGTCACCGAAGGGATTGCCCTAGCCAAGCAACTTTTGCAAGGGGAAAAACCCACTTTTGGCATCTGTATGGGTCATCAAATTTTAGGCCTATCCCTAGGAGCAGAAACCTTTAAACTGAAATTTGGCCATCGCGGGTTAAATCAACCCTGTGGACTCCAGCAACAGGTGGAAATTACCAGTCAGAATCACGGTTTTGCCGTGCAGGAAGGCTCTTTAAATCCGCAAGTGGAGATTACCCATCTCAACCTCAATGATCGCACCGTAGCGGGATTAAAACATAAGTCCTTGCCCTTTTTCTCGGTACAATACCACCCCGAGGCCAGTCCCGGCCCCCACGATGCCGATTATCTGTTTGGCAAATTTGTCGATTTAATGCGGCAAGCAAAAAAGGATCGGTCGTAAATTTTTAGGATATACTAGGGTTTTGATTTTTACAGCCCTAGGGCTAGGAGGCGATTATTCCAGAAGCAGTTAACTTGACCGTCAGCTTGCGAGGCACCCGTGAGGTCAAAGATAAGTACCAAATTTTCCGTTTGACGGGTCTTTTAGATGCCTTTTCCGAACCGACTTTTTGTAAGGTGATCGAAGGCTATGTGGAGGAAGGCCCTAAGGATGTGATTATTAGCCTCGCTCAGATTGATTTTATCGATAGCTCCGGTTTAGGAGCTTTGGTAAAATTGGTGAAAAAGGCCAAAACTGAAGGGGGCAGTTTACAAATTGTTACCAATCCCCGGGTAACTCAAACCGTAAAACTGGTGCGATTGGAGAAGTTTTTTTCCCTGCAACCCACCCTAGAGGCGGCGATCAAATATCTAGAAAAAGCGTAAATCGTGGAATCTCCTCTCGAAAAAATTCGCTTACAGGTCAGTGGCCAGGGTTCACCAATCCTAGAGGGTCTTGACCGATTATCGCCCGCTTCTCTGGCCTATCTGGGGGATGCTGTTTATGAATTATACATCCGCACCTATTATTTACTGCCGCCCCAGCGTCTGGGGGACTATCACGCTCAGGTGGTAGGCAAGGTCAGGGCCGAACAACAGGCTTTAGATTTAGCACAACTGCAGCCCTATCTGACGGACCAAGAAAAAGAAATTCTGCGCCGGGGACGCAATGCGGTCACGGGAAAACGCCGTCGTCTGACAGCCCAAGTCTATCAGCAGGCCAGCAGTTTAGAAACCCTGTTTGGCTATCTTTATCTGCAAGACCCCTCAAGATTACATCAACTATTAGAAAAACTAGAATTATAGCCCTCAGGGACGATTTCCGACTTTACTCTTAATCCATGCAACCATGAGCGATCGACCATTTCCTAGCAAGTCCGATAATCGTAATTTTCGCCGGCCCTCGCGGCCAAAAACCGGGCCAATTCTGACTAAATCCCCGGCAGTAACTCCAGAAAACCAAGAAGCTGATGATCTGCTCTACGGTCGCCGGGTGGTTTTAACGGCCATGGAGGAGGAGCGCCAACTGAATCGGATTTGGGTGGTCAATCGACTCCGTTATGATCCCCGTTATCATACCCTCTTGGAAAAGGCCAAAGCCAACGGCACGGTAATTGATGAGGTGGACGATCTGCGTCTCGATCAGATTACCAGTAAGGCCAATCATCAGGGGATCGCCGCCCAAATGTCCCCCTATGATTATATCGAATTAGCCGATCTGATCGAAAAAGCTAAGGGCAAAAGTCGCCACCCCGTCATCGTCATCGCTGAAGGGATCACGGATCCCCATAACCTTGGGGCAATTATTCGCACCGCTGAGGCCATGGGTTGTCAGGGGGTAGTTATTCCCCAACGTCGCGCCGCTGGGGTGACATCGACGGTGATGAAAGTGGCAGCAGGGGCCTTGGAATATTTACCCGTCGCCAGGGTGGTCAATCTCAATCGTGCTTTAGAGGAATTAAAAGCGGCCGGTTTTTGGCTCTACGGCACGGCGGCAAAAAGTGGTAAATCCTTACACACAATCAATTTAACGGGTGCGATAGGATTGGTCATAGGTTCGGAGGGAGAGGGTTTGAGTCTGTTAACCCAAAAGTCCTGCGATGAGTTGGTATCTATCCCCTTGCCAGGCAAAACCCCCAGTCTCAATGCTTCGGTGGCGGCGGCTATGGCTCTTTACGAGGTTTACCGGCAACGCTGGCAAAATTCCCCCGACTGAAAATCTGTATTTTTCGACACTCCCAATAGCCAAAAGGAGAAAGTATAAATAAAATAGGAAGGAAGTTTGCGAAATGTAAACAAACGTAACAAAACCACCAGAGTAGATTTAGATGGGGAACGAAATGAAAGAATTTTTGATTAGCTTACTCGAAAGGTTCGGATTAGCCTACTGGGTCGAGATTAAAACCGACTATCCCAGATGTACTTATTATTTCGGTCCTTTTCTCGCTAAAGACGAGGCTGTGGTCGCTCAAGCTGGTTACGAAGAGGATTTGAAAACGGAAGGAGCGCAGGGGATTAAATTGCATATAAAACGTTGTAAACCGAAAGATTTAACTATTTTTGAGGAAAAAGAAGAAAGCAAGCTCCTGAATACCCTAAAGGTCTTACGCAGTCAAGTTTCTTAACAATTTTCAGTGATCGGTAATCAGTGATCAGTCATCAGTCATCAGTAAACAGTGAAAAAACAGCATAAGGCTGCTACTTATGGCAGTTATCTTAAGGCTGAGATAGGAAGTTTTCGTTTTTGGGAGTCAGGATGAATACCGAATTAGGTTAAACTTCCTCTTGAGGATAAAGACCGTAATACTGCTCACTTAATATTCTATTTTCCTACTGGTAACTGGTAACTGGTAACTGATAACTGATAACTGATGGCTAAATATCAATGGGAGCGATTTAAAAAACAGCTATATTCTGCTTCTGTCAGTCTTCCCGCTTCGTAGAGAGTATCGGTAATTTCTGCTAGGGTTAAAACCGAATAAGGTTGATAACCATGGCTACGAAGTTTATCTTTAACAGGGCCACCATGGTCGATAAAAACCACGATATCATTAACTAATAATCCCGCCGATTTAATCTTTTCTGCCCCCTCGATCGCACTTTTGCCAGAAATTAAAATATCGTCCACCACTACCACCGTTTCCCCCACTTGAAAATTACCTTCAATTACTCTTCTTGTGCCGTGAGCTTTTACTTCTTTGCGGGGGAAAATCATCGGATGATTTAATAATAAAGATAAACCCGTAGCTGTGGGTAAAGAACCGTAGGGTATGCCAGCAATGCGGTCAAATGTCAAGGTTTTTAATATTTCTCCATAGGCTTCAATTACCTGCTGAAAAATATTAGGATTAGAGATAATTTTTCTCAGATCAATATAATAGGAAAAAGTTTCTCCCGATGCTTGCACATAATCGCCAAACATCAAGCAGCCAATATCAAATAATTGTAGAATTAAATCCTGATGAGGATGTTGTTTTAAAAGACAAACGTTAGCAGTCCAAGTCTCATCTTGGCTCGATTCTTGCTGGTGATTTTGTTGAATTTTGTTGACTTCCTCGCGTAAATCCTTGACTTTTGTTCCCAAATCTGGTTGAGATAAAAAGTCTTGGGGTACAGGAATTAATAAACCCTCGCCATGACTATTTAAACCCACAGTAATTAACTCGGAGAATTTACTTTTGTCTTCCCAAATACTGCGTAATAAAATCAATCTTTCGGGGGCAAAATTGCGAATCTTTTTCAATATCTCCGGTTGAGTGGTTCCCACTTCTAAAAATACTTGTTCGGGAGTTCCCCAAGTGCAAGCTTCTTTGACAACTTGCAGATAAAAAGGATTGTCGCGACTGGGGAATTCTTGCAGATTAATCGCGCCTTGATTGGAAGTATGACAGAGGATAAAAGCGCCATGATCGGGGTAAACTAAAAAAGGAGCAACGTGATCCTGTCCAGAGTAGGGATTGAGAGTAACCGCGTCCACCTGCCAAGTTTTAAAGATAGTCTCGGCTAAAACACTGCTAGTGTTAATATCGCCGTGTTTAGCATCCAAAATTACCGGGATATGAGGGGGAATTGCCGTTAAAACTCGCTGTAATAATTCTAACCCTGCCGCTCCCAAAGCTTGATAAAAGCCTAAAGTTGGTTTGTAGGCACAGACAAAAGGGGCAGTTTCATCGATAATAAACTTGAGCCACCGTTCTAAATTAACGATTAATTCTCCCGGGGTAGAGGGCATCATTTCGGGGTTAGCATCTAAACCGAGGACAAGTAGAGTCTGGTTTTGACTAATGGCGTGGTTTAACTTTTGAAAAAAATTCATCGGTTCCTAATCTCAGGATTCTGGATTAGTTTCCAATTTTACACTATTTGGTCGAAAAATAGGCTGTAAAATTGTCTCGTGCAGACTTTTTCTGGTGTCAGCGTCAAGGAATTTCTTTTGTAGTGGTTGCCATTCTTGCCATTTTTGGTGACGGATATTTCGGAAAATTTCTAGTAAAGTGGGCATTTCCTTGGCAAGACAATTGGGAAAAATTTGGCTAAGAAAAGCCGAGAGAACACAACAATCCTGCATTTCTCCGAGAATACCTTGAAGGTTTTTAATATCCTCTAGATACTCTTGATATTTGTCGCCATAAAACTGAGTAAATAACTCCATATTATAGCGGGAACGCTTGGCTTCTTTGCGGAGATCGTGCAGCAATAATCCTTCTTTTTCCAATAAGTCATCAATTTCTTGACTAGAAAACTCTCCTACTTTTTGATCTTCCTCTAAATTTACCCCAACTAACCAGCCTTCATGCAGTAAAAAGCGACTCGCTTGCGGTAATAATAAGTCTGGCAAAACCGTGGCAATATCTAATTTTCCTATCGGTTGATAGGTGGGATTATCCAACCAACGGGCAAAATCTGCCTTAAAATCGAGAAATTTATCGGACTTTAACAGCTTTTCTACCTTAGCAAAAGCCTTCTTTCTTCGGCTTTCGAGAACTTCTAAAACTTTCTTCAGTAATTCCTGTTCTTTCGGGGGTAAAATTGGTTGATAATGACCGATAAAAGCCTCTTTTAACACATCTAAATCCCGCAATTCTCCTAAAATTCTGCCCAGATTACCCACCCGTTTTTGATCGGCATATTTCGGCATGGTTAAAGCGGGGGCAAAACCGGTTAAGGTACTGCGAAGACGACGCATTCCCACACGAATTTGATGTAATTCTTCCGTATCCTGATCGAGTAAAACCCCAGCTTCGTGTTTAAGAACTTTATGAAAATGTTTATCAATACCGATATAGGCCCAATCGGCAACAGTTTTAGCCCGAGGATTAAATTTGTTAGTCATTGGTCTTTAGGGAGGAAATAATGTCAAGATGATGATAGAATCTTTAAATAAAGACTGGAACTAATAGATCCCATTTATTCTACACAATAGGATGAAGCAGCCGCTTTAAGAGAAGTTTATGGATAGTTTTTGGCTAGATTATGCGGGGGAAATCGCTTTTCGCACCGGAGAGCATCTTTTCTTGACGGGAATAGCCATGGCTATGGGTAGCTTAATCGGGATTCCTCTAGGTATTTTAATTAGTCGTCAAGCTATTCTCGCTCAACCAATTATAGCGATCGTTAACACCCTACAGACTATCCCCAGTTTAGCCCTATTTGGTTTTTTAATTTCCGTGCCTTTTTTGGGAGGAATCGGCAAAATTCCCGCTATTGTTGCCCTAACTCTCTATACCTTACTGCCAATTGTTTTAAATACCTATCTGGGCATCAAAAAAGTTGATCCCGAATTAAAATTAGCGGGGTTATCCCTAGGCATGACCGACGGTCAAATCCTGCGCTATATCGAATTACCCCTGGCCAGGGCGACAATTTTGGCAGGAGTGAGAATTGCCACGGTGATTGCTATCGGTGTGGCTACGATCGCAGCTGCCATCGGTGGCGGTGGTTTGGGAGTGTTTATTTTTCGCGGTATTGCCACGGTCAACAATCAGTTAATTTTGGCGGGGGCAATTCCTGCCGCTTTTTTAGCCCTTGTTGCCGATTGGAGTCTCGGTTGGCTAGAAAAGACCTTTTCCCCTTCGCAACGCCCGAAAAAGCCCTCTAAATGGCAATGGGGCTTAGGTTTAATCGGGTTAGCCCTGCTATCTTTCCTCTTGACTCAAATTTTCCATTCATCCCCCGGCACAGTGGTGATCGGTTCCAAAAATTTTACCGAACAGGTGATTTTAGGGGAAATTTTGGCACAGGAGATCGAAAAAGAGACGAATTTACGGGTTGAGCGTCAATTTAATCTCGGTGGCACTCTGATCTGTCATGAAGCGGTGAAAGCGGGTAAAATCGATGGTTATGTGGAGTATTCCGGCACGGCTTTCACGGGAATTCTGCAAGAAAAACCCCTTAACGATGCCCGATTAGTCTCTCAAAAGCTGCAAGAGATTTATCCGGAAAAATTTAATCTAGAAGTCTTTCCCAGTTTAGGATTCGAGAATACTTTCGCCATTGTTATCCGGGGAGAAACCGCCAGTCAATACAATCTGAAAACTCTCTCGCAAGCGGCTAAATATACCCCCAATTGGCAAGCGGGTTTTGGTTATGAATTTTTGGAAAGGGAAGACGGTTACAAGGGATTAGCAAAGACCTACGGGCTAAATTTTGCCGGACCCCCGAAAGTGATGGATTTAGGGTTAATGTACCGCGCTTTAGCCGAAAAACAGGTGGATTTAGTGGCGGGAAATTCCACCGATGGCTTAATTCCCGTGCTAGATTTAGTCATCCTAGAAGATGATCAACGCTATTTTCCTCCCTACGAAGCGGTACCGATTTTTAACCGGGATAGTTTGCAAAAATATCCGCAATTGCGACAGGTTTTAGCGAAACTCACCGGCAAAATTACCTCCACAGCTATGCAGAAATTAAACTATCAGGTGGATGGCCGCAATCGTAGGGTGGAGGAAGTGGTCAAAGAATTTCTAGTCTCCCTCTCTTAACCATTTAGTCACTCCCCCGGGTTGGTCGATTAAAGTAATGCCTTGGGCTTTTAATTCCGCGCGAATGCGATCGCTTTCGGCGTAATTTTTCGCTTTTTTCGCCTCTGTCCGTTGTTGGATCAGATTTTCGATATCCGCTGCACTAATTCCCTCAGAAACAGGGGTTTCTCCCTGGTCGGCGGCCATTTCTAGGCCCAAAACCCTAGACAATTTCACCAAAGTATGCCATTTTACCGCTAATTGGGCCAGATTGCTGTCTGTCTTACCCGCATGGGTTAAATTATTACCCTCCTTGCGTAATTCCTTAGCGATTTCAAATAACACCGCTAAACCACCGGCAAAGTTAAAATCGTGATTTACTGCCTCTTGAAAGCGATTTTCTAGCTCTTGGTCGGTAATTCCGGGATTATCTTGCTGAAGATGCTTATAACCAAAGGATAAACCCTCTTGTAAAGTATGCCAGCCATTAGTGGCCGCCTGCAATCCCTCATCGGAAAAATCGATCGGTTTGCGGTATTGGGCGCCTAAAATTAATAATCTCACGGCTAAGGGGTCATATTTTGCCAATAACTCGCGAATAGTGATGAAATTACCGAGGGATTTTGACATTTTTTCCCCGGCCACCTTAACCATGCCATTATGTAACCAATAGTGGGCCAGAGGTTTACCCGTAGCCGCTTCACTTTGGGCAATTTCGTTTTCGTGGTGGGGAAAAATTAGATCACTTCCCCCCACATGAATGTCGATAGTTTCTCCCAATTGTTCTTTAACCATGGCCGAACATTCAATATGCCACCCCGGACGACCTTGGCCCCAGGGAGAATCCCAACTAGGTTCCCCCGGTTTTGCCCCCTTCCAGAGGGCAAAATCAAAGGGGTCTTGTTTTTTAATTGCTTCCGGGTCGTCGGTTTCTACCCGGCCGCTGGCCCCGGCTTGCAAATCATCGAGTTTTCGCCCCGATAGTTTGCCATAATCGGAAAAACGACGGACGGAGTAGTAAACATCGCCATCGCTGGGGTAAGCATAGCCTTTTTGTTCTAATTCATAGACTAGGCGCTTGATGCCGTCGAGGGTATGAGTGGCCCGGGGATAAGCGTCCGCCGGTCTGACTCCTAATTTTGCCATATCCTCAAAGTAGGCCTCGATAAATTTCTCGGCCACGGCTGCCATGGTGGTATGTTCATTTTTAGCCCGATTGAGAATTTTATCGTCAATATCGGTAAAATTCTGAATATAGCGCACTTTATAACCGAGATACTCCAAATAACGCCGCACCACATCCCAAACCACACAGGTACGCGCATGACCCAAATGGCAATAATCATAGACGGTAATGCCGCAGCAATACATGGAGACAATGCCGGGGATGAGGGGGGTAAAGGGTTCTTCGCGACGACTGAGGGTGTTGTAGAGGATTAAGGTCATGGATGGGGAATTTTTTTTCTGGGGAAAAAGGCTAGTCCAATTTTATAGCAGTTATCAGTTATCTCAGTTATCAGTGATCAGTTATCAGTGACCGCTAACCACTTTACCTGATTTCCTTACTATATTCTGTGTTTTTTGTCAAGGGGTTTTTAGGGTTTTAGTAAAGATGTGACGGTAAGATTCGAGGAGATAAGCTAAGACGCATTTAAACCGCTTACTCTTAGATTAGCCGAACCGCCCCCAATCCCTTTACTGTTGCCTTTTGCCTCTTGCCTCTTGCCTCGTCTCAACAAGCAATTTAAATTACGAACAGCTTAGGACTGTTTTGATCGGGACTATTATTGATGAAATCGATAGAATAACGATAGGGGAAGCTTGATTGTTTGCCTTAACCGACAATTTTTATTGTTAATCAACTTTGACCAGACCATCACCATGAATGAACCACCTAATAGCGCTGGCGATGAAATCCAATTACCCCGGGGAGAAAGAGTTGACCAGCTAAGACATCTGATCGAAACCCTACGCATTGCCGATGAAGTGGCCAATCGCGGTTATTTGATTACCAGCGCCGAAGTGGCCGATTTAATGGATATTAATCCGGGTGCCGTTACCAGTCGCGGCGACCATTGGCCGTGGCGAAATTGGGTAATCTCCCGGGTCAGACGGGAGGGAAACCAAATTCTTTGGCAGTTGGAAAAAGTCGATTAGGATTAATTGCAACCATCAGTTAATTTCTCTCTTAACTTTTGTAAATTAGTAATTATCTCGTCATTTTCCCCCAGCAGATGACGCGCAAAACGTCGGGCCAGGGGCGGAGCCGATACAAGTGTACTGGTAAAGCCAGAAAATACCTGCAATCCCAGTTTGTCGGCGATCGCTCCCACTAGGGGCCGTCCCGAGGGAGCAAAAGCCACTAGGCAATGATGACAGCTGCCGGGGAGAGAGGCCAAAGGGGGCAGCAATCTCCCCAGGGCGGTGCGTATTGCTTTTTCCCCCGCCACAGGGTTTAAAATCGCGCCAGGATCGGTGATAATGGCGCTAATTTGCCCTAGATAAAGACTTTGATCCCGGAATTGTACCGCCCCCGTTTCTAAAACACTGGCAATTATTTCTGGGGTTTCTCTCTGCCAAATGCCCTGATTTTCTAGTTGGGTGATTTTTTGCTCTAATACCAATCTAGAAGGAATTGCGGGCATAACTAGGGTGTTTAATTTGATTTCGCTGGGGGGAATTTTAATCACCTGGGCATGGGTAAAATAGACGGGAGCAGTAATACCGGATTTTTGCAGTAAAGACCGAGTTAATCCCCCCGCACAGACGATAGTTTCTCCGGCATAATAATTATCTTTAGGAGTTTTTACGCCGGTCATCCTCGATGCAGTTTCAATCAATTCGATGACAGCTTCCCGAATAATCTTGCCTCCCAGACGCAGAAAAGCTTGTTGATAGGCAAGATTAGTTTTTTCGGCGTTAATGTGACCGTGGGGTAGTCGTAAAACTCCGGAGATAGCAGCGGGATTTAATAAAGGTTCTAAAGCGATCGCTGCCTGCGGATCGAGAATTTCGGGGGTAATAGCAAAGATAGCAAATTTTTCGGCCACAGTAGCTGGATCATCTTCGGGGTTCACGGTGAGAATTAAGTCTAGGTCCCGGTATTCGTTATCTATGCCCAATTCCTGGGATAAATTGCGCTGAATTTCTCGACCTTCTTGATATAATTTTCTCTCAATTTCTGTAGTGGCCGACCAATAGGCTAAACCCCCGTAACTGTAGAAAGTGGCGTTGAGGGGATGGGTTTCTTTTTCTAATAAGAGAACTCGACTGCCTAGGTTAGCTAGTTCATAGCTTAAGGCGGAACCGGTGATACCACCACCGATAATTATATAATCATAAGTTGTGGTCATAATTGGGCTAATTTTTACTAAATTAATCTATCCTATCATTATACTTGCTCGGTTCCCTAGTTCTGATTTGATCAATAATTGCTATAATCAGAGAAAAAGTTGAAAGCGGGATGGGATAACTATGCAACAGCTAGAAACTAGGGGGATAACTGACCGATGGATTAGAGGTAGTTGGGAAGAATACTTAGCAGCGATTAAAAATTTCCCAGAGAATCAAGGAAAAAGTTATTATTACAATGGCTATTATCGATTAGAAATGACTCCTATTGGATTTGAACACGCTAGAGATCATCATCTTGTCTTTTTGGGGGTGAGTCTCTACGCTATCCTCAAAGAAATTCCTTTTCAAGGACTCCCCACTTGTTCTTATCGTAAAAAAGGAATTAGAGAAGTGCAGCCAGATATATCTTACTATCTAGGAGAAAAAGCGAATCTGATACCAAATGGGACTTCGATTATTGATTTAAATCAGTATCCTCCACCAGATTTAGTCATTGAAATATCAAAATCTACCCTCAATGATGACTTAGGTAATAAACGCTTACTCTACGAAGAATTAGGAGTTAGTGAATATTGGAGTGTTAAGGTAGAGTATCCCCAAATATTCGCTTTTGAAATAATCGATCGAGGTAGCAAAAGAATTGATATATCAAAGGTTTTACCTAATTTAAAACTTGCGGTTTTAGAGTCAGCTTTACAACAGGCACGCACCAGAGATCAAAGTCAGGTGGGACGTTGGTTAATCAGTCAATTTCAAGGTTAACTCCATAAAATCGAGGCTAATATTATGCAACAGCTAGAAACTAGGGGGATAACTGACCGATGGATTAGAGGTAGTTGGGAAGAATACTTAGCAGCGATTAAAAATTTCCCAGAGAATCAAGGAAAAAGTTATTATTACAATGGCTATTATCGATTAGAAATGACTCCTATTGGTAACGATCATGCCAGCGATCATGCTATTTTTATCTTCGCTGTTAGTCTCTATGCTACCCTAAAAAATCTGCCCTTTAATGCCAAAGATAATTGCAGTTTTCGCAGGTCTGGTTATCGAGAAGTTCAACCGGATATATCTTATTATTTTGCAGACAAAGCTAATCTGATTCCCTACGGTACTTCGATTATTGATTTAAATCAGTATCCTCCACCAGATTTAGTCATTGAAATCTCAAAATCTACCCTTAATGATGACTTAGGTAATAAACGCTTACTCTACGAAGAATTAGGAGTTAGTGAATACTGGAGTGTTAACGTCGATTATCCCCAAATATTTGCTTTTGAAATAATCGATCGAGGGAGCAAAAGAATTGATATATCAAAGGTTTTACCTAATTTAAAACTCTCGGTTTTAGAGTCAGCTTTACAACAGGCACGCACCAGAGATCAAAGTCAGGTGGGACGTTGCTTAATCAGTCAATTTCAAGGTTAAATCCTGCGGTTTTTTAGCAGCAGCTTTCTCCAATAAAGACTCGGCAAAAGCGAGGGCATCCGCTGCCGAATTTCCTCCCGTTAATTGTGCCAATTCTTCCCTTCTCGTCTGACGATTATCGAGAGAAGTAACCCGGACAACCGTGCGAATTTCCGAGAGATTAGTGGAATTATCTTCGGCAATCATTTGTTTATAAACTCGAAAATGGTGATCAGCTAAAGCAGCCACTAAGGGTTGATGAGTAACGCACAAAACTTGATATTGTTGACCTAATTGATCTAATTTATCGGCAATTGCCTGGGCAACTTTTCCCGATACTCCCGCGTCAATTTCGTCAAAAATCAGGGTTGCGGCTGCTGATTGGGATTGGGAAAAACAGGACTTTAAAGCTAGGAGAAAACGACTCATTTCTCCTCCGGAAGCGGTACTGGATAAAGGTTGGATTTTTTCCCCCGGATTGGGACTAAAATAAAATCCCACTTGATCGACTCCCAGACTGCTAGGATTACCCGGGTCAATCCGACAGACAAAAATCACCTTTTCCATGGCTAAAGGTTTTAATTCCTGTACCAATTGTTTTTCTAGTTGACTAGCGGTTTCTTGTCGCAAAAAGGTCAACTGGGTGCTAGTTTCTCGATAGATTTTTTCCTGTTGCTGACAAATTTTTTCTAATTCTTCAATCGATTGTCCTTCTCCCGTCAACTCCGCTAATTCCTGCTGTAATTTCTGATAATAATCGAGCGCTTCGGCTAAACTTGGGCCATACTTGCGACAAATGCGCTTAAGTTGGACGATTCTCTCTTCTATCTCGTTCAATCTCTCCGGATCTGCCTCTAGACTATCCCCATAAACGTTGATTTCCTGTCCCGCTTCCACCACCTGATTTAATGCCGATCGCACCATCTCTAAAATTGGCTCTAAACTGCTATCATAAACCATCATATTTGTCAAGATATTTTCAGCTTTTCCTAACAAATCAGCGACGGCCAGTTGATCGCGATCGTTTTGATAGAGGAGTTGATAGACTTGATAGCTGGAATTTTGCAAATCGACACCGTGGGAGAGTCGGTTTCTTTCCTGTTCCAACTGTTCCAACTCGTCAGCGTCAGTTAAATTAGCTGATTCTAGTTCTTTTAGTTGATATTCTAGTAAATCTAATCTCTGTAGGCGATTTTGTTCCGATTGCAACCTATTATTTAAACTATTCTTGCTTTCTTGCCAGTTAACGTAGGCTGTGGCTACCTTTTCCCGCTGCTGCAGCAGGGATTCACCCCCGTAGAGATCTAATAATTCCCTCTGTCGATTAGCGTCCATTAACTGAACTGTTTGACCTTGGGCGGTGATTTCTACCAAAAAATCTCTTATTTGCGCCATTTGTTGGCGATTAGCGACGACTCCGTTAATGCGAGAACGAGAACGCAAGGAATTATTAGTAATCACTAATTCCCGGCTGATGGTCAGACTATTATCCTCTAATGGGTCAATTTCCTGACTTTCTAGCCAAGCAATTAATTCTGGAGTCAGAGAAAAAGTCGCTTCTAGGGTTGATTGTTGGCTTCCCTGACGGATGACGCGATGATTGACTTTACCACCGAGAACAATATCGATCGCATCTAATATAATTGATTTTCCTGCCCCCGTCTCACCGGTCAGTACATTTAATCCGCTGCCGAAAGTTAATTCTAAGCGATCGATGAGGGTAAAATTTTCAATTTGTAGGCAGGATAACATATATCAGTAATCAGTAATCAGTTGCTAAGTAGGTAGGCGTTAAAAATTATCAGATGCCCCCTTATTAAGGGGGGATACCCCCTTAATCCCCCCTTATCAAGGGGGGCAGGGGGGATCGAACCTAAAATCCATTTTTAATTTAATTATAACCAGTTACTTATTCTTATTATCTTTCAACATTCCCTAATTTTCCCCGAAACGGTAGCCTTTGCCATAGACAGTATTAATTAGAGGTGTTTCCCCAGCCGCTTCGATTTTACGACGCAGCAAGCGCATCAGGGCAGGAACCACATTACTATTAGGTTGCTCTCCTTCTGACCAGAGATGCTGATAAATTTGTTCATGGGTGAGAAGTTGCCCGGGATGGGTCATAAATAAAGTTAACAATTGTACTTCTTTTGCTGATAAACTAATCGTGCGACCGTGACGATAGGCCACTTGATTTTCGCTATCGAGTTCTAAATCAGCAAATTTTAATTTACTGCTATTACTAGCTTCAAAATTGGGAGAACGACGCAATAAAGCGCGGACTCTCGCTAATAATTCTCGCAGTTGAAAGGGTTTGACTAAATAATCATCGGCACCGGCATCTAATCCCGCCACTCGATCGTCTATGGTATCCTTCGCGGTTAGAAATAAAACGGGAGTGGTGTCCCCTTGATTGCGTAAATGTTGACAGATTTGTAATCCCGATTGCTGGGGTAACATCCAATCGAGAATTAAGAGGTCATAATTATTCTCTTGTGCCAATTCTAACCCCGTCCGACCATGATCAGCAATATCAACGTCATAGCCTTCTTGAGCAAGAATTTGTTCTAAGGGTTCGGTTAATTCTTTTTCATCATCAACGATAAGTATTTTCATAAAAGTAAAAAAGATGGTGTTGGGTTTTGGGGTTTTGGGGTTTTGGGGTTTTTTAGTTGAATCTCCCCATTTCCCCCATATCCCCATGTCCCCATTTCTCCTAATTATCTATCTTTGGGTAATAAATTGCGCCATTCGAGAGGGATATAACTTTCAATAAATCTAGCTAGGGTTGGGTAATGACGCTGATATAAAACTCCCATATAGATAATACCAAGTCCCAGGGCGGTTAGGGCAAAGGGAAAGAAAATTGAATCGGCAAAGAGACGATAGGAGAGATAGGAAAGATAGGCAAATACTCCGATACCTCCGAAAACCACAAATAATCTTCTTTTTAGCAGGACGGATAATAACATCAATCCCAAGTTAATTAGACAGTACAAAAATCGTTGCGCTTCATTATCATCGATGAGGAGAGATAGACTAAACCAAAACATAATTAATCCGAATAAGTACAGCCAAAAAGCAAAATCTCCCCGACTGCGACGCTGACGTACATCAATTAAATAGGCAGTTATCAAACAAGCAATTCCAAACCAAAAGGATACCCAGAGTCGCATTCTCCATATATATTCGTTCTCTCCAAATAGTAAAGGAGTTAAGTCCATTGACATATACCACAGACTAAAAGCGATCGGTGCAGTTAAAAAAGGAAATTTAACAAATCGCAAAGTTATTAATCCTGCGATAATCGTGCCTAATTCCATTAAAAACCAACTCCCTTTAGTCCAGGTATAGAAATCTGGATAAATGGCCATATTTCCTGCTTGCCAGTATCCTGTCCAGCGTTGTAAACCATAGATTGCTAAGGGAGTCATGGTCACTGCCATGGTAAATAAAAGGCCGCCTGGTATTTTGAGATTTTGCTGAAAATAGAGATTTTTCCCCGCAAAAATAAAACAAACTGCATAAAACAGGGCGATAAAAAATAGGCCTGCACCGCCGAAACTCTCCCAAGCTTCGTTCATAAACCACCCCAGGGCGGAGATAACAATTAATGCCCCAAAATAATAGGCCACATTAGCGAAATTAAAGCGAGGGCGATTAACTTCATCTTCTTGGGGATAACGGGATAAAAAAGCCGTCCATAAATTTTCAGCTTGGCTGGCAGTAATTAGGTTTTGTTGTACCGCCCAATCAAAATCTTCTTTTTCTAGTCTCATAACATTCTCTAGTCCTTAAGCTAAGATGTATTTTAACCGCTTATCCTAAGGATAAGGGAATAGGGCATAGGCGCAGATGTTAAATCCTGTAATAAAACTTAACATTTACCGCTAGAAACATCCGAAATCTGCAAAATAGAGTACAATTCAATCTAGATTAACTATTATCGAAGCAATTATGATAACTAAATCAGAACTCTATGAACAAGATTTTCAATTATGGCTGATAACAACAATAGGTCAGTTAGAACAAGGAGATTTTCAGGCATTAGATGTATCTCATTTGGTTGAGGAGTTGAAAGAATTGGGTAAATCAGATAAAAATGCCTTGGAAGGAAATTTAATGATTTTGCTGGCTCATTTACTGAAACTAAAAGTACAATCCTCCGCCCCTGAAAGCATGAAATCTAGCTGGTATAGCTCCATTGTCGAACACAGGGAACGAGTTATCGCCTTACTAGAAAACACCCCTTCTTTGAAATCTCATTTAGCAATCGCCATCGATAAAACCTATCCTAAAGGTCGCAAAATTGCCATCAAGGAAAGTAAATTGGCTGACTTTGGAATTGCGATTCCTCCAGAGGAAGCATATCCCTTAGACTGCCCTTTTTCCTTAGAACAGATTCTTGATGAAGATTTCTATGGCTGATAATTCATATTTAATCCATCAGCTAAGACACTTTCAAAATGCTTCTAAAAAGTCTTCAAATATCAAAAACTGGGAAGCTATACAAGTCACATCTGTCTCCCGATACTAAGCGATTCGACTGACTTTAAATAGAGCTTACAAGCTTTTTTGCCCAACCCTAGTTAATCAGCCTGCAAAAAATAAGTAAAAATTATAAATTTAAGGTAAATAATTAAAATATTTAAATATTTGGGGCGATTAGTCAAGTGTAACAAGCAAGTTACAAGATTTTGATTTTCCCAGAATTTGCCAAAATTTGGCTGTAAATCGGGGTTGCCTACATTTAATAATATGGTATAATCGTGGTATGCTGTGGGCTTAGTTTAAGCATTAAACCTCAAATCAACGCAAAATCAAGGCAATCAGGGGAATGTGTTGATACTCTTGCCCAAAAAAAGCCGCTAGTGGTGACATTTTTTTGTGTGACAATTTTTGAAGTTTTGTAAAGGCTATTGACTTAAAACCAGAATTATGCAGGCTGAGAATTTTAGTACAAATGGTCAGGCTCTTTCTTGCTGCTCCTGTCTTCCGACAACGAAAATTTCCTATCTCACCATTGAGATAACTGCTCTGAGATGGGCTGAAAACTGGGGCAATGTGGACATCGATCGAAAGACTAAGCTAAACTGGTAATGACTATGTATTAGGGCGGAGGTCAACGGATACAACTATGGACAATTTGGAGGTAAAACAAAAACCGATCCGGTGTTTAGAAGATGCGATCGAAAGGTGTCAAACTTTAGGAATGCGGGTTAGTCGTCAGCGTCGCTATATTTTAGAATTGCTGTGGCAAGCGCAGGAACACCTATCAGCGCGAGAAATTTATGATCGTCTCAATCTGCAAGGAAAAAACATCGGTCATACCTCAGTGTACCAAAACCTAGAGGCTCTATCGGGTCAAGGCATTATCGAATCTGTGGAACGCTGGGACGGCAGACTCTACGGCAACATCAGCGATTCCCACAGTCACATCAATTGTCTGGACAGTCAGGAAATCATCGATGTGCATATCCAACTTCCCCCGGAATTAATTAAACAGGTCGAGGCATCAACGGGGGTAAAAATTACCGATTATCGCATCGATTTCTATGGCTATAAAGAAAACAAATGAGCCAGATCACTGTATAATTGACCCTGTGAATAGTATCCGTTGACAGGCTGCAACTCTTGTGATCGATCGCCCTCTCACCTTAATTATCATCGATAATGACCCGATTTTCCGCTTGGGTCTGGTGCAGGCCTTGTCGCAGATAGAAAATATTAGTATCGTCACCGAAGGGGATTTAGAAACAATTTTCGCTTTGACTCTGAATCCCTCCCCCGAAATTATTATTATCGATCCTCTCTTTGATTGGTCTTACTGTGAAATTCTCCACTCTCGCTATCCCGAAAGTAAAATTGTTCTATTAACCTTTCCTCTCGACTCCCGACAGCAACTAATCGCCAGAGAATTAGGCATCGCTGGTTATATTCCCAAAGGCACAAACCTAGAGCAATTTATCACTATTTTAGGACAAATTTCCCGGGATGAATCCCCGGATGTTGCCCCTTCTGCTCTCACCATTGCTACCCGTCCAAGTTTAGCTCCTAGCCATTGGTTAATCACTGCCGGCAAAACGGGATTAAATCGCATCGAAAGTGAATTACATTTAATTGATCTCCATCTCAATCAACAGTCTTTATCCGGCTTTGATCGCTTTTATTGGCAGGGAAGAAAACGAGAACTTTTAGCAGCCCTATGGCTAGTGAGAAAACTAATTCCCCTGGAAGGTAGCTCTTACAATTCAGCTTCAGCGACACCTCCGATAATAATTAACAATATCGATCGGGAATTACCAATTTTAAGCCGCGAGCGTCCCCTCTGTGTTTCGGCAGTTTTTGAGTCCACTTTAGCAGTCATTCGATCGCCTTTAATTAATAGAACAAAGATTAGTTTTGAAATTGATGTTTTACAGGATAATCGGCAACGGGAATTATTGTATTTAGTTCTCGATGAAATTCGTAAAAATGTCGATGAAATGAGATATTTACAGGTTAGCAGTGGGGAATTAACCAGTCGCTTAAATCTGATTATTTACGATATCTGGGAGAAAGTCACCCGTAAATTTTTAGAAATTAATGCCTCGGTTTATGAGGAAATTAGTAAAGGCAGACTTAACGAAATTATTCTGGAAGAAAGAGAGGCAATTCAAACAGAAATCCTCAATAAAATTCCTTTTACTCTTGACTTATTTTCCTATTTAGTGTACGAAAATAGTTTAACTATTGACGGAGTAGGATACCGGGCTAATGCTCCTGAAACTATCGCCAGAGCCGAAATTCTCCTGCAAAATCTCATTCATAATATTGCCAATGCAGTGACGGTAATTATTCTCAATAACTTCTCGGAATCGGAAAGAATCAAACAAAAACTTTACCAGTCAGAATTTCTCATCGCCAGAAAATTAGCTAAAATTCGCAATGAATTATCTTGGAAATACCGACGGCAACAATATTGGCAAGAACCCAAAGATATCTTTGAAAGTCAATATCAATTATTTCACTATAGCGAGGGAGAAATCCAATCTCTAGCCATTTATTCCCCCCGACAGGAAGAATTAAACAGTTTAACAGGCATACCCTGGTTAGCTTCGATCGCCTTAGAATTAAGAGACTCTTTATCTCCTCGTTTACGCGCTTTTTTTCGGGTGGTGGGTAAGGGAGTAGTCTATATCCTTATCCAAGTTATCGGTCGCGGTATTGGTTTAGTAGTTCGCGGGGTTTTACAGGGAGTTGGTAACACTTGGCAGGAAGTCAAAGGTAAAAAGGGATCATGAATGATAACTGATAACTGATAACTGATAACTGATAACTGATAACTGATAACTGATAACTGATAACTGATAACTGATAACTGATAACTGATAACTGATAACTGATAACTGAAGTGACCCTAACTTTTACAATTCCTTGTCAAAACTGTATTTATCGCGAATTTGTCCGACAAAAAACTGTCCTTGTGATGGTGCAGACTGAAAGTCTTTATATACTGCCAAAGGTAGATCATGATAAAGATAGATACCACCGTGATTAAATTCCACTTTCAGAATTTTTTTGTCCTCATCGTAGTCAAAAGATTTAATCGCTGTACTTTGACTTTTTAATAAGGGGAAAGCAATCACATCGCGAATACTGGCAGAATCGGTTAATAACATGATCAGGCGATCGATGCCAATTCCTAAGCCTCCCGTGGGGGGCATTCCGTATTCTAAAGCGGTTAAAAAGTCCTCATCAACGCCTTGGGCCTCTAAGTCTCCGGCCGCTTTTTTGAGTGCCTGTGCTTCCAATCTTTGCCGTTGATCGATGGGATCGGTTAACTCAGAAAAACTATTAGCTAATTCCCGTCCAACCACATATAATTCAAATCTTTCCACGAGGTCAGTTTTTGAGCGATGGGGTTTAGCTAAAGGGGAAATTTCCACGGGAAAATCTAGCACAAAAGTGGGCTGTATTAGGGTTTCTTCGACTTTTTGTTCAAAAGCTTCATTTAGGAGCTTACCGATGGTTTTACAGTCCTCTGGAACGCCAATACCGGCATTTTCTGCGGCAATACGAGCCGACTCGAAATCCTCAAAACTATTCAAGTCAACCCCAGTTATTTCTTGGACTAATTCGTGCATAGTCACTCGTCGCCAAGGGGGAGTTAGGTCAATTTCCCTGTCTTGATAGGTGATTTTCAGCGTACCTAAAACATCTTGTGCAGCGTTAACAATAATGTTTTCGGTTAACTCCATCATGTCATAATAATCGGCGTAGGCCTGATAGATTTCGATGGAAGTAAACTCAGGGTTATGTTTAGTAGAAACCCCTTCATTGCGAAAAATTCTGCCTAACTCAAAGACTTTTTCAAAACCACCGACTATTAATCTTTTTAGATGTAACTCGGTGGCAATGCGGAGATATAACTCCATCTCCAGCGTATTATGATAGGTGATAAACGGTCTAGCATCGGCTCCTCCCGCTTCACTTTGTAGCACGGGAGTTTCAATTTCAATAAAACCTTCTTGGTCTAAATATCTGCGAATAGCAGCGGTAATTTGGGCGCGACGGCGAAAAGTTTGTCGCACTTCGGGATTAACAATTAAATCCACATATCTTTGTCGATAACGTTTTTCTACATCGGTTAAACCGTGCCATTTATCCGGGAGAGGTAAGAGGGATTTGGTGAGAATTTCGTACTGATTTACATAGATAGATAATTCGCCGCGTTCTGTGCGTTTAATTGTGCCTTTTGCGCCTAAAATATCGCCTGTATCGGTTAGTTTAATCACCGTGTTAAAGGCATTCGGCACGGCGGCCATGGTTTCACTAATGCGTTTTTTATCGAGGTATAATTGAATCGTTCCCGTTTCATCTTGCAGGTTAAAAAAGGCTAGTTTACCCATGATTCTTCGGGCAATAATCCGACCAGCAATCGCCACTTCTGTGCTAATTTCTTCTCCCGGTGCTAAGTCAGCGTACTGCTCTTGTAGTTGTTGAGCGTGAGCGGTAGATTTCCACTGATAAGCGTAGGGATTTAAGCCAGCTTTTTGCAATCCTGCCACTTTTTCTAAACGAGCGGCCCGGATTTCTTCGAGGGTAGAGGAGGGTTGATTTTCAGGATTTTGTGCTTGAGATGCCATCGTTTTCTAAGAGGAACAATTCTGGGGAATTTTTTAGGTGTTGGGGATTTCAGTTATCAGTTATCAGTTATCAGTTATCAGTTATCAGTTATCAGTTATCAGTTTACTGTTTACTGTTCACTGAAAAATTATCGTCCCATTTCTCGCTTTAATTTTTTCAATTCTTCTTCCATTTCCCATTCTTTAAATTTTAGATCGAGATTATCGTAGTTCGAGCGCTGATAGTCCGATTCTTGGGGTTGATCCCAAAAAGTGGTTTCCCAGTCACGGGACTGATTTTTAGGGGCTTTTTCGGCTTTAATTTGCACTTCTTGACGACGTTGTTGGACTTGTTGCAGTAACTCTTGGGATTGAGTCAGACGTTTTTTCACCCCTTCCATCCGTCCCCAAAGTTGATTACCCTCACGGAAGAGGGCTGCCTCGCGTTCACTAGCAGCCTTAACCAAGTCCTGCCGTCCAGCAGCCTTAGCCTTATCAATTCTAGCGTGCCAAGTTTGGATATCTTGGGCAGTGGCCAAAATTTGCTGTTCGAGACGTTGACGCTCATTTTCTAGGGCGGTAATCAGTTTAGCAGTATCGCGCTCCTGTTCGCACAGTTGTTCCACCAGCGCCTGTAATTCTAATTGGGGATGACTTCTGAGAAATTCTTCCAGTTGGGTTTCAAGAAAGCGACTGACATCATCAAATAGATTGCCCATCTGTGCAGTATCCTAAATTTGCAATTAAAGTCTAGGAGCGATTTTAATCCCCCTCTTTTTAGCATAGGCTAGATCAACCCTAGATTTAAATAGGGGCTGCTGAAAAAGTTTGTTGGTGGGGTTAGGAGTCAGGAGTCAGTAGCCAGTCGTTTCAGGCTTTGTTGTCCTCTTTTTTTTGTACCAGTTTGTGTACTTAAGTAAGGATAATACAAGGTTTTTGAAGGTCTTAATCCTATTTTCGCAGCATGAACGTCGGATTTTAGCAGGTCAAAAGCCTTATTTTAAAAGGGTTTTACCATTATTCAGCAAGACCTAAATATATTTGGAAAAAGTAGTACAAAAATGTTATTCGGTTGTGGGTTAGGCAGGGGGAAACCCGTATAATAAAACTAGAGTAATATTTCCTGAAACCCTCTTAATTGTTTGACTTAAGTGACAACTTCACCAGCTTGGACAGAACGCATCGGTTATCAACGGGATTGGGTGTGGCGCGGTTGGCAAATTCGTTATAGTTTTATGCCGGCAAAAAACCCCCAAGATGTCGATAATCCCCCTTTAATTTTACTGCACGGATTTGGAGCGGCGATCGAACATTGGCGCCATAATATTCCTATCCTCAGCCAAAATCATCGAGTTTATGCGGTAGATTTATTAGGTTTTGGTGGTTCGCGCAAAGTGCAGGTTCCCTATACCGTTAATCTCTGGGTGGAACAGATACACGATTTCTGGCAAACTTTTATCAATAGACCGGTGGTATTAGTGGGAAATTCGATCGGTTCTTTAGTTAGTATGGCCCTAGGGGGTAAATACCCAGAAATGGTAGCCGGATTAGTTATGCTCAGTTTACCCGATGTCAGCCGTCGGCGGGAAATGATCGCCGATTGGTTATTAAATATCGTCACTCCCATCGAAAACTTTTTCACTTCTCCTTGGCTATTAAAACCGATTTTTTACTATCTGCGTCGTCCGCAAGTCTTGAAAAAATGGACAGGAATCGCCTACGAAGACAAGAAAGCAGTCAGCGACGAATTAGTACAAATTATCGCCGCCCCAACCTTAGATGAGGGGGCAGCCGAGGCCTTTATTTCCCTAGCACAAGCTGTCAATCATCCCGAATATTGTCCACCAGCAAAGTTAATTTTACCACGCTTAGAAATCCCGATTTTATTATGTTGGGGCAAGCAAGATCGGATGGTTCCCGTCCAGTTAGCTCAGGGTTTTGTCTTCCTTAATCCTAGGATTAAATATGTAGAATTTGACCGGGCCGGTCATTGTTTACAGGATGAATGTCCTGACCGTTTTAACCCAATTTTATTGGAGTGGCTAGAATCTGTCCCTGTTCTTTGAGAGAATAGGGAGAGTGATTGTTGGTGATAGTCCTATGCAAACCTTGGAATCGACGCTCAAACCCCCCGCAACTGCCTCCGAATTCGACACCACGATTCACCGACGCAAAACCCGTCCCGTCCGGGTAGGTAGCGTTACCATCGGTGGTGGTCATCCCGTGGTCGTGCAGTCGATGATTAACGAGGATACCCTTGATATAGATGGTTCCGTGGCCGGTATCCGTCGCCTCCATGAAATCGGCTGTGAAATTGTCCGCGTCACCGTGCCGAGTCTGGCCCACGCCACCGCCTTGGCTAAAATTAGGGAAAAACTGCTCGCCACCTATCAACCCGTGCCGTTAGTAGCCGACGTACATCACAACGGCATGAAAATCGCCCTAGAAGTGGCCAAACACGTCGATAAAGTGCGGATTAACCCCGGTTTGTACGTTTTCGAGAAACCGAAAGCCGACCGCAGCGAGTACAGTCAAGCAGAATTTGATGAAATTGGCGAAAAAATTGCCGAAACCCTGAAACCTTTGGTGATTTCCCTGCGAGATCAAGATAAAGCGATGCGAATCGGCGTTAACCACGGTTCTCTGGCCGAAAGAATGCTCTTTACCTACGGCGACACCCCCGAAGGAATGGTACAGTCGGCTTTAGAATTTATCCGCATCTGCGAATCCCTCGATTTTCGCAATCTGGTGGTTTCCCTGAAAGCTTCCCGCGTGCCGGTGATGGTGGCCGCCTATCGTCTCATGGTTAAGCGCATGGACGAGTTAGGTATGGATTATCCCCTGCATTTGGGGGTTACTGAGGCAGGAGATGGGGAATACGGACGAATTAAATCCACTGCCGGGATTGCCACTCTCTTAGCAGACGGTATTGGTGATACGATTCGCGTTTCTCTGACGGAAGCTCCCGAAAAGGAAATTCCCGTCTGTTACAGCATTCTCCAGGCCCTGGGACTACGGAAAACCATGGTCGAATACGTTGCCTGTCCTTCCTGTGGTCGCACTCTTTTTAATTTAGAAGATGTCCTGCAGCAAGTGCGTGCAGCGACTAAACACCTCACCGGACTCGATATCGCCGTTATGGGTTGTATTGTCAATGGACCGGGAGAAATGGCCGACGCAGACTATGGTTATGTGGGGAAACAGGCCGGTTATATTGCCCTTTATCGCGGTCGCGAGGAAATTAAACGAGTCCCCGAAAGTGAAGGTGTAACCGAGTTGATTAATTTAATTAAAGCCGATGGCCGTTGGGTAGAACCTTAATTAGTTTTACCGGTAGGGGTTGACATCTGTTCAACCCCCGATCATCGGCGAGGATTTGTTATAATGGAAAGCTTGCTAGAAATTGCCGACCCAGAGAGTCCATGCTACCTACACGCGATTGTGTTCGTCAAACCCCCGCTTACACTCCGGGAGAACAGCCCCAAACTGCGGGATTTACCAAACTTAACACCAATGAGAATCCCTATCCCCCACCGGCGGAAATTTTTGCCCACCTGCCAGAGCAATTAGAGAAAGTCCGACTCTATCCCGATCCTATCTCCAAAGAGTTACGGCAAACGGCGGCGGAATTATACGGCATCACAGCTGATCAGATAATCGCGGGTAATGGCTCCGATGATATCCTTAATATCGCCCTGCGAACTTTTGTTAACCCTTGCGAAAGTGTCGCTTTTTTGGATTTAACCTATTCCCTTTACGAGACAATTGCCCGGGTACACGGGGCAAATATTATCGAATTTCCCACTAATGATAAATTTGAATTAGCAGGACCGATTATTTGTCCGGAAGCGAAATTAATTTTTCTAGCTTCTCCTAATCCTCCCCTCGGTAAACATCTTGATCGCGACTATTTAGAAGCAACCTGTGCTAATGCCTCGGGATTGGTATTAATTGATGAAGCTTATGTGGATTTTAGTGATGACAATCATCTCGATTTTCTCTCCCGTTACGATAATGTCATCATTAGTCGCACTATGTCGAAAAGTTATAGTTTAGCGGGGTTAAGAGTCGGTTTCGGTTTTGCTTCCAGGGCAATTATCGAACAGATGGATAAGGTGCGTGATTCCTATAATTTAGATCGCATCGCTCAAACTTTAGCCACAGCAGCTTTAAAACACCATAATTATTTTGAGCAAGTTTGGCAAAAAGTCTGTCAAACCCGCAGCCGTTTAATTACTTCTCTGCGCGAGTTGGGATTTATTGTTTTTGACTCGGAAGCTAATTTTATCCTCGCTTCTCCCCCGCACATTAGTGCCAGTGAGTTATATAATCAACTGAAAGAGCGTCAGATATTAGTGCGATATTTTAAACATCCTCGCATTCAGAATTATGTGCGGATTTCTATCGGGACTGATGGGGAGATTGATCGCCTTTTATCTGCTATTCAAGAGATTATGGGAACAAATTAATCTCTATTTTAGTCAAGCTTTTATTAGTACTTTAAACCCTGATAATTCCGAGAAAAAAAGGCTAGATCGAGCGGAACAAAGCATCGACAAACAAGGGTCTAATGTCCTGTTGTTTCTCCCGATTACTAGCCTTGGCTATTAAGATTATTAGTCCAACAAAAGGATTAAATACTAGCGCACAAATTTTTGAACTTATGCAATTTTATCCGCAAGGAATCACAGTTCAAGAATTGAGTGAGCGCCTAAATCGTCCCGTTTCTATGCTCAATCTTTGTCTAAAATCTTTGGTCGCTTCTAAAAAAATCGTGGCCAGAAAAAATCATAATCAGTGGGTTTATACTAGACCTCTTGTAAACATCAAAAATTGTTGTTAGGGTTAGGAGTCATTCCCGATGAAAAAATTTTCACCCCCACAGATGAAAGAGGTTTCCTTCCCTACACCCCACACCCGTTCGGACCCTGGCTTGAGATTTCGGACGTTCGGCGGGCTCAGTCGAGCGGACGGTGAGCCTGTCGAACCGCCGCGTGAGCTTTTGTCGAACGCTGAGCTCACGGCCAAAGCCTGACTCCTAACCCCACCAACAAACTTTTTCAGCAGACCCTAAGTAGTCGGACATAAATTCTGTTGTCTATCTTAAGAAATGTAAATTGCCGCAATTCTTACTGACTCACGACTTGAAAGAGGGTGTAGGGTGTGGTGCGATTCGTTGGCTAGAAACTAGACGGTAAGACGTTTAGAGGATTAGCCGCTTGGTAAATGTAGTACCTTGATAAGGTTATAACCCCACAGGTGCGGGTTAGTAATAACCTTAGTCCTGTCCTCTAGATGCCTAGAGTGGCGCCATTTCCTGCTGCTTTAGACTTGGTACATCTGAGGTAGTGATACTAAATCCGTTGAGTATAGGCTACTTATGAGGACAGGCAAAAGGCAATAGGCAAAAGAGGTAATAGATAATCAGTTTTTAATAACCGGATTTAGTATGAGTCTGCCCGTTCTGGGCAGTAGGAAACCATCCACAAGTCAATAGAGGGAGAGGATGCCCTTAAAAGGCAAGGCTTTGAGTAACATCAAAGATATGCTAACAAAGGGTTGGTAGCGACAATTGGCGATGCCTCTGGGTATTCTGGTTCGACTGACTTTCAGGCTAGAAAGCTCTATTGAAGGAACAACCTTTTTGTCTTAGCCCTAATTGGAGCCTATCATATTTTCAGGCTTGGCGGTGCCAACTTTGGCATCGGGACTGCCTCCTGCCTTTTGCCTTCAGCAACTGATCACCGATAAAAAGCCCAAATATTGACTATTTTTAGGCGTTTTTCAACGACTAGCGGTGTTTTCTAGGGATTTAATCTCCTCCTGTACCTTACGGTGTTCGCGATTTAACTGTTTTTTGACCGATTCGGGGAGTTGTTCCTGTTTTTTCAGGGCATTATTAAAGTAATCTAGTGCCAGTTTCAAAGATCCGGTATTTTTATCCGTATTGCCTTGAATTCTCAGGATTTGACCCTTCAGATACATTAATTCCGGATTCTCGGGGGTCGCTTTCAGAGCGTTATCGATAAACCGCAAAGCCTGATCGTACTGCTTTAAATCCCGGTAAGCTAGAGCTATACCTCGATCAACCAAGTAATCGGGACTTCCGTAGGTTTCTAGCCTTTCAATTGCCTCTTGGGGACTAGAAAAGGGTAGATTAACCGCTAAAATCAAATCCATATAACCCTTCAACAGGTTCAATTCCGGATCCGTGGGATTAACCTTTTCTGCGGTTTCCAAATACTGAAACACCTGTTGTAATCTGGGGATAGCCGATACTGCTCCTTCGGTTTGAAAAACGTAGGTTCCCTCTAAAAAACTCCCCACCGCTAGATACAAATTTCCCCTTAAAGGGTCGCTGTCCTGCATTTGTTTGGCCGCTGCCTTAGTTTTCTCGGAGTAGGTTTTTAGGGTGTTCCAATCCTGGTCGGTAAAAGCAAGAGAGGCACGCATAGCATGGGACAAAGGTTCTTCGGGTTCCTTTTCCGTGGCCTCAACAATTAATTTTTTTGCCTCTAGATAGTTACCTTGTTTAAAAATAGCGTTAAAAGCGGCCTCGGTCTTATCACCAATCGGTCGGGGATTGGTTTTGCGGAAAGGATCTCCGGCTAATCCCGGACCAATCCAGTTAACCACTACCATAACAGCTAGGGAAGCACCGATCGCCATTTTTTTCGTTAAACCTAACCTCAGCACCATGGTCAAAAGTCTCCTTGAGCGAATGAAAAAATCTGTCACAATAGAAACGGGTTTCTAGACTTAATTTCCAGTTATTTTCTTGTCAATGCTTTATCTCAAAGATGTGGTTTATCATCCTCCCGCTGCCCTCAATCCCATTTTACAGGGGATTAATCTCGAATTAGCACCCCAAGAATTAGGTCTGATTGTCGGGCCCAGTGGTTCCGGAAAAACGACTCTTTTGGAAATTCTAGCAGGCTTTGCCGATAAAACAGGAGGGACGATTCACTGGCGCGACCAAGAATTAACGGTGCTGCACCTGCAACAATTAGGAGGAATCGTTTTTCAGTTTCCCGAACGTCATTTTTGCGGTAAAACCATCCTTGAGGAGTTGCGTCTCGGTCATCCAGAGATTCAAAGCGATCGCTTAACGGCAGCCCT
>NZ_CAIP01000018.1 GCF_000297435.1 Microcystis sp. T1-4
CTTAATAATTAACTAGCTAATTGTCTCGCCAAAAAGACTTGAGCTAATCACCAAGCAAAAGGGAAACTATGGGGGAGATGCTATGGAGGTTAGCGGACTCGAACCGCTGACATCCTGCTTGCAAAGCAGGCGCTCTACCAACTGAGCTAAACCCCCGATCTGGTTTTTGAGACACTTTCGTTATTATAACCTATAGTGAAAAATATTACAAGTTAATTTTTCCCTTGCCTGCCATGTCTTATCTAGTCGCCACTTTTTACCAGTTTGTGGCTTTGTCAGATTATCGTCAAAAACAGCCAGAAATACAAAAATACTGCCAAGAAAGAGGAATTAAAGGAACTATTCTTCTGGCAGCCGAGGGAATTAACGCAACGATCGCTGGGAACCGTCAAGCGATCGCCGAGGTGATTAGTTGGTTAAAAACCGATACTCGTTTAGCTCATCTAGAGGTGAAAGAGTCTGTTTGTGATTATTTGCCCTTTCAACGCTTAAAAATTCGCTTAAAAAAGGAAATTGTAACTTTCGGTCAACCCAAGGCTAATCCTCTCGAAAAAACAGGAATTCATCTCAAAGCTGAACAGTGGAACCAATTACTGAAAGAGCCGGACGTGGTAGTGATCGATACTCGGAATAATTATGAAGTGGCGATCGGTACTTTTGCAGGAGCGCTTAACCCAGAAATCCGGCATTTTCGCCAATTTCCTGAGTATATTCACGACAATTTTGATAGTATTAACAATAAAAAAATAGCTCTTTTTTGTACGGGAGGAATTCGCTGTGAAAAGGCAGCAGCTTTTTTATTAAATCAAGGCTTTTCTCAAGTTTATCAGCTAGAGGGAGGTATTTTGAAATACTTAGACGAAGTTAGTCCCGATCAGAGTCTTTGGCAAGGAGAATGTTTTGTTTTCGATCAAAGAGTGGCCCTAACAGCTAATTTAGAGGTAGGACATTATGAAATGTGTCCCGCTTGCGGTCATCCCATCGATGAAAAAGATCAACAATCCCCCAATTACCGAGCGGGAATATCTTGTCCCTATTGTAGTTGATTTTATCATATCGTCCCACTCCCCTCCCCCTACTTTTCTAGGTTCTGGTTACTGTTTTTTGCGGATTTGTGTACCAGAAATCATGTCATGAAGGGCGCGTTTTTTCTTTGTCCAGGCTGCCAGTAAAAAGCCCAAATATAAGGGAGCAGTGGAGATAAATTTTAGTAAGTAGCGGCGATTGGCTCTTGCAAAAGATATGCGTCGGCCTTGGCTATCGGTGACGGATAAATCAAAAAACATTTTACCAATAGTGGCTTTAAAAAGATATTCTAAGAAAACATAATATAACCATTTAATAACTATTCCTAAACCAAGAGCGGTCAGGATGGCAATATGTTCGTGAGTAAAGTTAATTTTGGCTTGAATATTATAGATAATTGCTGCTATAAATAAGGCAAAACCGATAATTGTTGTTCCAGCTGCACTTAATCCCGCGGCATAATAAACCCAGATTTCTTTGGGAATATCAAAATTAAGATTTAAATCTTGAAAAGTTGCCCATTGTTGTAAGCGAAAACAGATGTAACCACCCAATAAAGCGGCGATAATAATAACGATAAAAGAATCAATTAAAGAAGCTTTTAAACGGAGCCAAAACCCAGCATAACTGGAAGAAAGTAAATCGGGAATAGATACAGAATTCCGAATAAGAATAACTTGAGTTTTTTCGGGAGGAGAATTTTTAGTTTTTTTGTTTTGCTGGGGATTAGCTTTAATATCGGTAATAATTTTTAGCAAAGTTTTGGTGTCTTTAGGTCGATCAATAGGCTTTTCTGCCATTAAATTATCGATAAAATCTGCTAATCTAGAAGGGATATTTGGGGCATATTTACGCCAGTTAAATTCATTGGTATTGATATTATAAATTTTGGGGTCACTGGGTTCTTTACCGGTTAACAAAAAGACGAAAGTTTTGCCCAAAGCATAAAAGTCTGATTGGGGAACAGAGTGACCACGAGATTGTTCAGGAGGAGCATATCCAGGGGTGTAAATTCCTGTATTTTTGCCTCCTGCTAGGACGGTTTTAGTCACCTGTCGCGCCGCTCCAAAATCAATTAAAACTAATTGACCATCGGGTTTTAAAATAATATTAGAGGGTTTGATGTCGCGATGATAGAATTTATGTTTATGAACCTCGTGGAGAATATTAGCTAACTGAGTTAACCAATCCAAAGCGAGATGATAATCAATCGGTTTAAATCCTCTTTGTTTTTGATGTTCTTCTAAGTCAATACCAGCAATTTTCTCCATAACTAAACAGTGTAAAGCAGTTTGACTCTCCCGGGGATGATAAATAAAATAGTTTTCTCCTTTGGGAATACCGGGGTGATTTAATTGTTTTAAAAGATTGGCTTCCTGTTGAAATAAATCAATAGCTTTGCTGGAATCGTAGGTAAGAACTTTTAATACTTTGGTTATTTTATGTTCATCTATCACTTCATAGGTATTACCAAATCCACCTTTGGCACTCAATAAATTTGTGACTCGATATTTACCATTTAAAAGCAAGTCGGAACCACAGGATTGACAGTAACGACTCTCCTTGATACTTTTCGGTTTAGGACAATGGGGATTAATACAAAAACTCATAGATTTTATTGGTAGAGTACAAAATAAACTTGATGATGACAATATTACCAGATATA
>NZ_CAIP01000017.1 GCF_000297435.1 Microcystis sp. T1-4
GGGTTGACTAATGACTATAGGAATACTATATATATTATCCGTATCATCGGTTTCTGCTTGATAATTATATTGATCCGTCTTCAGCAATAAATAGCCACTCGTAGCAGCTATATAACTAGGCAAGGTAACATTGCCCGTCATTGTATAAGTTTCATCGGGATCTAAAGGTACGTTGCTATTAGATGAATCAATCCAAAAGTTATTTATATAATAGTCATTATCATTGCCCCAGATGTTATCAGAAGAATAGACAATGCCATCGCTCCAAGAACTCCATGGGGTGGTAACTGTACCTTGATTTTTAACCGTCCAATTCACGGTGAAAGACTGTTCTAAACCCACATTAGTAGGAGCAGTAGCCTCAGTAATCATTAAATTGGGTAACTCTCCCGTTAGGGTGATAGAGGGAGAAAATTCTGAGGTGTTGCCATCGGGATTAGTTGCTGTGCCAGTAATATAGCTATACAGTCTCTCGGCAGACAAGGAAAGGGTAAAATCAGCACGACCATTATCATCCGTAGTCACAGTGATATAGGTACGGTAATCCTCTCCTTCTCCGTTACCACTAGCATCCTGTGTACGATTAGCAAAAATTTCAATCCTGTATTCCTTATTGGCTTCACTATCTAGATAACCAATCAAGGTGGCTGTTCCTGCGACAACTTCAGCAGAGGTGAAAACGGGATAGTTTTGTAAAGCATTCGCTCCTGTATCGCTATCACCTTCATCATTAACGGTGACTCCATCCCGTCCTAAATCAATCCCTAAACCATAATTCTCATAGATACTATTGCCTTGAATAGTATTTTTCTGAGAATTATCTACGGAAATGCCGTTAGAGTTGTTATGGTTGATGGTATTTCCTGTAATTGAATTACCTTGTGCCTCTTCTTGGATACTCATCCCCTCGGCATTATTAAACAGAGAATTACCTGTAATTTGATTACCTGTGGCATCGGCTCCGCGAATAACAACACCGGTCGATTGATTATAATAGATGTGATTGCCTTGCACGAGGGTATTTTTTGCTCCAGCTAAATCAATCCCATCATCCCCGTTACCTAAAAAATAGTAGCCTTGGCTGCTAGTACCAATCCAGTTACTGAGTATTTGATTATTATTGGCGATATTTCCATAGGACAATACACTTACGCCGGTGTTAGTATTGCCAGCAATAATGTTTTTGTCAATAATATTATTGGAACCGTTAACTATCTCGACTCCAACCCCATTAGGACGGGATGAAGTTCCCGATGAATCAAGACCAATGTAATTATTAACGACTCGGTTATCAATTGCAGTTTCACCATTAATTAATACACCTGGTTTTTCTGTGTTACCAGAGATAATATTCCTTTCACTGGTAGTCGCTCCCCCAATCAGATTATTGGCAGATTCAATTAAAATACCCCCTTCTCCATTGCCAAAGAAAAATTGGCCAGCCAATCCCTCAAGATTGTTGCCAATTTCGCTAATAATATAATTAACTCCGCCAATATAATTACCTTGAATAATATTATTACCTTGGTCAGTTAATTGTATTCCATAGCCACTAAACTGAGTAATAATTAAGCCACGGACGGTACTGTCACCAGCACTAATAACTAGACCTGAGACTGCTTGATCTGGTTGATAATAAGTAAGATAATAACCACTAATTTGAATGATCGGCGTTCCCGCGTATCCCGGTTGACTGGTACCATCAATCAAGACAGGGGATGTAATTTCTGGCAAAGCCGATAAGGGAGTTATGGTATTTGTATAGTATCCACCCTCACCAATATTAAATACAATGGTATCTGTACCCGGATTATTATTAGACTCAGTTATTGCCCACCTTAGAGAACCTTCCCCATCGTCGTTGGTATTAGTAACTGTGTAAGTAGTTCCCGGATTATTAGTAATAGCAAAGCGAGCAAAACCCAATCCTGGACTACGAATACCTTCACCATTGAGAGGGCCGACATTACCGTAATCATCTGAAACAGTCAGAGTATCCCCCTGGGTAACATACAGATAGCCATTTAGATAAACAGCGCCACTACCTTTCCCAATATTGAACGGCACATCAGGAAGGGTTTCTAACCAGCCATTTGCCCCCACTTTAGCAAAGTTACGATTGTTAATTAAACCCCGTCCTTCATTAAAAGGCCAACCATCTGTACTGGTTTCTCCTCTTAATAGATACAAGTCTCCATTAACTGCGGTGACAGAGTTACCCCATAAACTTGTCCCAGTACCGCTATTTGTCCAGCCTAAATCATTTTTCAGTGAGTAAATTAAGGTGCTTTGGGAGGCTAAAGGCGATTCACCATTGGGAGTAGAAGTCAAGAGGCTTCCTCCCGGATAAGCGAAGTCATCATGAGTCCACATCACCAATTGATCGCCACTGAGGTGATATAACCGATCATTAGTTGTATTGTACTCCCAATCTCCATTACGGGGAAAATGCTCCCCGGCAAAACTCCAATTAGGGGTTAATTGGGTATGAGTTCCACCACCACCAACATTATCAGTACGAGCAAAATTGTAATCTCCTCCTCCTGTATGATGGAGAATTACTGGTTCTTCATTGACATCTAGCCCAAGGACTCCGGCATTAACATTAATTAATGGCGAATCTTCACTGGTACTGGTTTTTTCCCATTCCTGCGTCCAAGTACCGCTAGTACCGGTGCTTAAATCGTAGGAATAGAGAGCCGCTATTTGTGGACCTGAGCGGAATTGGTAGTAATATAATTTATTGCCCGCCACAAACAGAGGATTAACTAAATTACCGGCGGAGAAAGCATCCCCCGACACCCCTTCACCATTTAATATCGGCAAATCTTCCCAGGTATCGGTTGC
This sequence comes from Microcystis sp. T1-4, assembly GCF_000297435.1. Taxonomy (GTDB): domain Bacteria; phylum Cyanobacteriota; class Cyanobacteriia; order Cyanobacteriales; family Microcystaceae; genus Microcystis. The sequence goes on from NZ_CAIP01000017.1 coordinate 2,848, forward strand.
GGGATTATAGCGAGCAAAACGGACAGAACCGTTAGCAATACCTAGATTTTCTAAACTTTCCCCGCTCTCATCGCTCAAATTACTATTTAAGTCAATATAATCATCATTGCCATCGCCGCTAAAATCGGCGGCATAGACATAAGTTCCGTCAGTGGCGAGACCGCCACCAGCACTAACTCCGTAGTCGAAAGGTACTGCCGCTAATTGTTCCCAACCCAATTCCTGAACCATCGAAGAAGAGGTGGCAGTTGCTGTTTCCTGTACTGACAGAGGATTACTCATATCCTTAGCTCTAACACAAACAAGGTTAATACTGGGGCGATTAGCGACTATTCGCAGCCAAACACACAGTATTCCCACCGAGAATCAGATTAGCGGGAGGGGAACGGCTACTGCTAGGGCGAACATCGCTTCGCTGACCACTTTCCGAGCCTAGCCTAGATTAACTAGATATGTCAAGAAGGTTTCAATAACTTTACAGAAATCTTATAAAAACTTAACCAACTTTAGAAAATATAGCTATTAGTCATCCGCTTATTATTTCTATATTCTGGTTTATCACTGTTGAGATTGTCCAGCTGCCACCGGTAATGCTATGTTTATATTATTAAGTTATGTTAATAGCTTAATTGCTCTGGTTTTCATAGTTTAAAAACAATAGACAATAGACATCTCCAAAAATTATAACCCAATCACAGCTTGCTTTTCGTCTATGTACTAACCAAGTAGTTCTAGGACGGAAATGTATATCTAGGGTGGGCTGAATAAATGTGAAATATAGACGAGGTAAGAAGTTGGCTCTCCCAGGTTTGGTGGTTAAAATGTATTCTAAGATACATTCCTCAAGAGCGAGGGAGTGGAAGGAACCACTCCAGACACAGAGGACACAAAGATCGATCGATCATAGAGTAAGTTAAACTGATCACACAGAACCTAGAAGAGCCAGAAGTTTGGGGACTTGTGTGGGGAAGCAGCTGCAAATTTTCCAGCTAGTGGCTCAAAAACCTTGCATCTTGAGCGGCGATTGCGTCCTGTCGGGGCGAATTCAGCCAACCCTATCTATCGTTGCCAATTTAATTTTACTGACAAATATGAGACAATTAAAATCATTTTTATTTAGTTAGATTCCTTAACTAGAAAGACTTTTGCTCTTCAGATAATATTAGGTGGAGGTCTAATATTTATCTAAGCGGCTATCTCCAATTCAGACGATAGTAACTCAATAAGAACAACCGAAAACCGTCGGGAAGATTCTAACATTTGCTGATAACTGATAACTGAAAAGTTCCGCTAATCTTTAGATAAATTCCCAGAAACATACCAAGTAAAACCACCGCCGATGACTGCCATAACTGCTAAAGCTAATAATACCGGTCGGAGTCCGAATTGAGTTTCGGCGATACCCGCCACGGCTAAGGGTAAAGAGAGGGCAATATTAACGGCATTGTTTTCTAAACCAAAGACTTTACCGCGCATTTCGGGGGGTGTATCTGCCTGTAGGGTAGTTTGCATGGGAACCCCGACTAAAGCGGCAAAAATCCCTAATAAAGCGGTCATAGCGAAGGCTAAAATTAAACTCTTTGTTGCTAGGGATAAACCGATTAAAGCTGCCGCCATACCCAGGGAACCCCAGAGACTTAATTGGGTGTGGGAGAATTTTTGGCCCCAATAACCCAAGGTAATCGCACTAACTGCCATTCCCGCACCACAGGAGGCTAATAAAAAGCCAAATTGAGAAGCTTTTAACCCGGGTAGTTTTTCGGCCATACTGACGGCTAATACCGATAGAGCGGCAAAAATACAGAATAAGATGACTAATTGAATTAAAGCGTTACGAACTTTATGATTTTTGTTGAGGTAACGAATGCCGTCGCGGATATCTTCCCAAACATGGGGCTGTTCTGCGGTAGGAATAACATATTTTTCGTTAGTTCGCAGGATAATTAGAATTAAACCGGCAATTATATAAAAAGTACCGACAATCATCACTTTACCAATATCAAATTGTCCGGCTCTCGTGCCGAAAATGCTATCGGCAAAAGCTAATAGAGGTTCACCGATGGCAAAACCGATAATTAATACTGCCATGGTGGTTAAAGTATTGAGGGAATTAGCGGGTAGAAGATGACGACGTTTTACCACCAATGGCAGGGTAGATTGTTCGGCAGGGGCAAAAAATTGGGTTAGGGTGGAGACAAGAAAAGTAATGACTAACAATAGGAAAAAACCGAGGGGTAAATTAAATTCTCCCTGTAGCCGGTAATACCAATTTCTTAAACCTTCCGGCAGCCAACCGAGGGGAATGGCTAAAGTTTGCTCGCGCACTAACCATAACAATAGGGGAATGAGCAGGACAAAAGCCCCCCGTAAAAGGTTAGAAATAACTAAAACTTGTTTTTTTAACCATCTATCAACATATACACCCGCCACCGAACCCACTAACACCGCCGGAATTGTATTAGCAATCATTATCGCCGATACCCAGCCACTAATCGACTGATCGGCTTTTTGGTAATGGGTGGCAATTAGGGAGATCATCAGAACTAAATAGAATTTATCCGCTAATTGGGAAAAAATTCCCCCCGCCCAGAGAATGAGAAAGCGCGGGTTTTTTAGCACTGGGGCAAAACCCTGACTAGGACTGGATTTGGGCGCACGTTTAGGCAAGCGGTTCATGGTTTCTGTGTCGGATTGCCTCGGTGAGGAATCGGAAGAATTAAAAATAGGAGTGGAGGAGTCGCTGGAATTAGCGTCGCCAGTTTCTGAGTCAAACAGTTGCATTATGATGATTTTTGCTATCTGTTTAAAATTCTAAGGGAGATAAACCCTCAACTAATGCCGAGGAGCGAAAAGTTTTTCCCAGATGATATTGAGTATAGCGGCGCAGCAGGCGATCGAGGTTAATCCAAGCTAGTTCTGAGGCAGGGTTTTCTGGTGGGGGAAAATCTGTTTTTCCTAAGCATTGCAGTAATTGCAGTTCTTGCAACGTCAGTTTACTATCGATTTTGGGCGGGTTGATGGTTTCTGTCAGGGCAGATAGATCTATTATTCCCCCTGCCTCGAAACTAAATCCTAGGCAATTGTTCCCAATTAAAGCTTTTCCCGTCAACAGGCAGTTATGGACTTGCGGCACTAAACCAGCAATTATTAAGAAATGAAAAATTGCTTGACAAAGATAGGGAAGTATGTATTGGTTCTCGTCGAGGACTTCAATTCTGGCCAGATGGCTGCAGATTAATTCGTATAATTCCCTCTGAGGTTGTTCACTCAGTGCGATCGCCAAAACCAGTTCACAGAGGTATTGACTAACGGTGAGTTTGGCGAGATTTTGACTTAATTTGGGATAAGATTCGATAGTTTCAGCTTGAACGACCTTATCTAGGGATTTTCCGGCGACTATCAACAGATTATTGACCACAAATAGTTCACTTCTACCCCGGAGGGAAGATTTATACTTGCGCGCACCGGGGGCAATGGCTCTAATTAAACCATACTCGGCGGTCAAAATAGTTAAGAGGCGATCGGCTTCTCCGAAGGCCATTCCTTGCAGATTGATTCCAGTAGCTTGATAGGTACGAGACATCATTTAAGTAGGTGGGT
>NZ_CAIP01000016.1 GCF_000297435.1 Microcystis sp. T1-4
TAGCCACTATTGTTATTCTCAAAAACGTGCTCATAAACGTTGTTATAGATGTCGCTTTGGACAAAGAAGAAGAAACTTCCCGCCACACCAATGGGTAAATTAACTGTCGCTGAACCGGTATAATTTTCACCGGCATTTAACGCACCACTATGATAGAAATCTCCCAAAAAGCGATCGCCTGCATCTAAAGTTGCATCCTCCGACATCAACACGCGATCATACCAAGCTGTTTCTAAAGTACGTCCTGTACCAGCATTAGTGACAGTCCAACTCAGGTTCATTGGTTGTCCTGAGAAGGCTCCATTAGGAGCATTAACCGCCGTTACTTGTAAATCGGGGGGTGGAGTTAAATTAACATCCGTCGGCCCACCAGATCCCCAATTATCTCCTTCATTACCAACTTCGGTAACGTAGTTATAAACATCAGTTTGTACAAGGAAATAGTAATTGCCATCAATACCGCGAGGTAGGGTTACGGTTAAGCTGTTGCTATAACTATCATTCGGGTTGAGATAACTAGGATTAACTGCGTCTCCTAAATAGGTATCAGCATCGTCATAGGTAGTATCGAGGGACAAATAAACTCGATCATACCAAACAGGCGCATTAGTGGCACCAGTACCGACATTTTTCACTGTCCATTGTACGACGGTTTCTTGACTGGAAAAAGCCGTCGATGGTGCAGTTACCCCGGTAACTTGTAGATTGGGAACCGGAGCAAGTTGTAGGGAAATCGGACGATCATCTGTAGTAGTATTGTTCGATTCGTTCTGCGTTCCTTCAGCAAGTTGTCCGTAAAAATCGGTCGTTACAACCACTCGATAGTTACCAGTTAAACTGAGGGGAACGCTGTAGGATTGAGTCCGATTTAAGGAGGCTCCGGCGGCCAAGCTACCTGAATATTCAAAAATTCCGACATACTGGGTGGAATTGGTCGCCGTATTAACTAAAGACACATAATCATACCAAGTTCCTTCTGCGGTTGCTGCTCCTTGGTTTTTGACAGTCCAATTGATCTCAATTGGTTGTCCAGACAAGGATTCAACTGGTGCGGTAATATCACTTACTACTAAGTCGGGAGCATTGAGATTAATGGCGACAGCACGAGTATTGTTAGTCTCGTTAGTTTCCCCTTGACCTCCCGAACCATCAGCGACAAAGATTAAATAACGGTTTCCTGTGGCAAAGTTGGGGAGGTTGATATTGCGAGTAATGCTGTAACTTGCACCGGCGGCTAATGGTGTTTGAGTGGAGATTAATTCTTGGGTGATGTAAGTGTCAGCATTAGCATCAAAAATAGCATCGTTGGAGAGGTAAATGCGATCATACCAATCAGTGGGAGCGGCGCTTGTCCCTTGGTTTTGTACTGTCCAAGAAACTTCAATACTCTTACCGACTGTTCCGGTTGCAGGTGCGGAAGCATTAGAAACAATTAAATCGGGAGCGGTTAAAGTGATAGGAACCGCAGTCAGGTTATTATTTTCATTTATTTCCCCTTGATAATTGTCTCGATCCGCAACAAAAAGTAAATATTGATTACCTGCGGTAAAACTAGGTAAGGTGACATTCTTGCTGATAGTATAACTTGCACCAGTAGCTAAAGGCGTTTGTGTCGCTATCAATTCATAAGTAACTTGAACGTCATTGCTATCTAAAGTTTGATTACTGGAGAGATAAACTCGATCATACCAATCCTGACTTGCTGCTCCCGTACCGTTATTAGTGACAGTCCAAGTTAATTCAACTGTTTCCCCTAAAATGGCACTTGTCGGAGCATTGGTTGAGGTAACTCGAAGGTCGGAAGCGGAAATGTTAATCGGTAGGGAATAGACGTTGTTATTTTCGTCTGTCTCACCTTGATAGTTATAGTTATCAGCCTTGAAGAGCAAATAGCGATCGCCAGTAGCGGTACTGGGTAAGGTAACATTGAGGGTGCGGCTATAGGTTGCTCCGGCTGCTAGGGGAGTAAATGAACCTTGCCAAACTTCTGTCAGATAAGTATCATCGCTATTACCGAAGATTTGGTCAGTAGAAATCACAACCCTGTCGTACCAATCAGCATTAGCCGCAACAGTTCCTTGATTCTTCACATCCCAAGTAACGCTAATCGTTGCACCTACAGTTACCGATGCTGGTGCAGTGGCATTTGAGACAATTAAATCTGGTGCATCTATGCGGATAGGAATGGCACGATCATTATTATTTTCGTCCGTTTCTCCCTGTGCATTATTGCCATCTGCTCGGACAATTAAGTAACCATTGCCAACGAAGTTTATTTGATTAGGTAAGGTAATATTTTCGGTTTTGCTATAGCTTCCTCCGACGGCAACGGGAGTTTGTGCGGCGGCTGAAATACTGGTAATGAAGGTATCAGAACCGTCATAAGTATCATTACTTGACCAGTAAATATAATCAGTCCAATCGGCGGGAGCTTCTACTGTTCCCTGGTTCTGTACTGTCCAAGAAAGGCTGACTGTTCCTCCTAATGCTCCTGACTCTGGTGCCGTAGCATTACTAACAATTAAATCCGGCGAACCAATAGTAATGGGAATAGCTTGACTGTAGTTGTTGTTTTCGTTGGTTTCTCCTTGATAATTATAGGCATCAGCGCGGAAAAAGATGTAATAATTTCCTGGGGTAACATTGGGTAAGTTAATACTGCGATTGATCGTGTATGAACCGTCCGCTATCAAGGGGGTTTGAGTGCTTATTGGTTGGTCAATAATGTAAATATCATTACCATTACCAGGGATATTATCAGGAGAGAGATAGATAAGATCATACCAATCTGCCGGTGCATCTGTCGTACCCTGATTTTTCACCGTCCATGATACATTGATCGCTCCATTCACAACCCCGCTACTGGGTGCAGTTGCTCCAGATATGATTAAGTCTGGCGCACCTAAAGTGATAGGAACAGCATAAGTATTATCGGTTTCGTTCGTTTCTCCTTGTTGGTTGTAGTAGTAGTAAGAGTATTGATCCGTAACAAAGATCAAATATTTATCACCGGTCCCTGCATAATTAGGAATAGAAATATTTTGGGTATCTGTATAACTTGTGTTAGCGGCGAGGGGACTTCTTGCAGCTTCCCAGAAAGCAGTAATCCATGTATCTCCACTATCCCAAGTCTGATCATTAGACAGATAAACTGAATCATACCAATCAGCATTCGCGGAAACAGTTCCATTATTTAGTACCGTCCACGAAACTGATATAGCTCCCCCTAAAATACCAGTGCTAGGCGCAGTCGCACTGGTAATAGTCAAATTTGGTGCAGCAATATCAATCGCCTGAGTATAGACGTTATCGTTTTCGTTGGATTCTGTTTGGTAGTTGTAAGCATCTGTCTTAAATAGTAAGTACCCACTTCCTATCGCCTGGCCGGGTAAGGTAACGTTACGACTTACTGTGTAGGCTTCATTGGGTTCTAAGGGTAAGCCGTAGCTACTGGAGATATATTCATAACTAATGACTGTAACATCATCACTATCCCCATAGATATTATTCTTGGAAAAAACTACCTGGTCATACCAGTAGGAACTTCCTGTAGTAACAGAACTGTCATTTTTCCCCGTCCAAGATAGGGTAAGACTCTGACCAGCAGTAGCCGTAGTGGGAGCGGTGACATTAGTAATAATTAAATT
>NZ_CAIP01000015.1 GCF_000297435.1 Microcystis sp. T1-4
GTAATGACAAAACTTGTGACATTAATATTACCACCTACTCCATCGGCTACCGTAAAGCTAAAGCTATCACTGGTCGTTTCTCCGCCATTATGAATGTAGGATAGTAAGCCACTATTAATATCGGCTTGGGTAAAGGTGTTATTAACCGCTAAAGTAACTCCATTGCGTTGTAAATTCCCATTTGTCGGAATCGTACTGATGGTAAAAGTTAACTGATCCGCGGTATTATCTGGATCTGTAACAGCAAGCAGACTATTAGAAATAGCAGAATTAGCTCCTTCATCAAGAGTTAAGCCTGCATTGACCGAGATTTGTGGAGGTTGATTAACTGCGCCACCGATTTGTATGGTTGCATCTGCCGTCGTCGGTGCTGCTTCTGTATTACCTGTGTTATCAACTGCAACTGAGTAGAAGGAGTAGGTATGTCCGGCTGTCCCCGTGTAAGTGGCTTCGGTTAACTCAGTATTATTGAGCCAGACTGTATAATTACCGCCATTATCAGAGACATAAATAGTATAAGTTGCCAAAGCTGATCCTGTATCTGTTCCTGTCCACTTAACGGTAAATTCAGGGTTATCCGTCGTGGTGGGTAAAGCATCAACTTGACTGCTAGGTTTATCAACATCAAGGGTGTTGAAAATAGGTGGAGTGCTGATGGGTTCTTCCGTATCGAAGATGATGGTCGCCTCTGCATCGATGACATCTCCTGTTTCAGCCGTGCGACTAGGACGAATGCTATAGGTAACAAAGCCATCGCCTACTCCATCTTCGTTATTGGGAGGTAAGAAGCCGATTAAGGGGTTTTCGGGAGTTTCACCTGTTTCTGGATCGATAGTAGTTAATGTCCAGAAAGCTTCGCCTTTTTGGATGTCAATACCAGCAAAAACATCAACCAAGAAGCCATGTTCTTCCGTTAAATCCACACGTTGATTGTAGAAAGAACGATTTTCAGGAACAGTAAAAGTTAAGCCTCCCCAACCGAAACTACCTAAGCGGAAGGTGCGGAAATCAACGTCAGAGTCTAAGGGATGGGTAATGTAAACAGTTTGAGCAGGTGCAGTCGCACTGGCTTGGTTTTCAAAGCGAATGGTATAGGGGAGGGTTTGCGAGGTAATCCAGTTTTCATCGCCAAATCCTGCTGGTCCTACGATGTCGTTGGGATCGATGGGACGAACTACAGGTATAGGTTTGGGATTGGGAGGAGGAGGAGGAGGACAGTTATTTTGAGAATTTCCAGACTCCAGTTTTACTGTTCCTTGAATGGGAAATTCAACAGTAATAAAATTTTGGTAAGGGAAAGGTTTACAATCCGGATCAGTGGTAGTATGCTCCAAATAGTAAGCCATACTGCTAAAAAACCCTACTGCACCAGGTTTTTTAGCATCTGACTCAGTAAAGTTGTACCAGTCTGACAGAGTATAACGTAATTTTCCTTCATAACTTACTATTTTGGTATTAGGGTTACATTTATCAGTTGTTTCTGAGTATTTTAAGTTAGCGACTTCTCCAGAAAGACCTTGCGTACCATTGACAGCAAACTTGAGATTGTCAGTTTGATCGAGTTTGAGGTTACCATTCCTAGCAGTAATAAGACTAGCGGCTGAAGTATTAGCTAAATTTGATGAGGTTGGTCGGTTATTTGCCTTAATTTGTGCCTCTAACCACTGTTGGATTTGAGAGGTAACTTGATTGTTGAGATTAATTACATCTATATCGGTGGCTGCTTCTTGACTAATGTGGTCAGTCGGCCCAAATGTTTGATTGCCGCCAGGACCATTAAGATATTTGAATAAGAAAGCAGCGGCATCGGGTTGACCTGAAATTGACCAAATCCTAGCAATATCAGTAAGCACACCCCTATATATATTGGCTTGAATATCTAGACAAAATCCTAGAATAGAAGGGGATAGATCCAATTGGGAGTCCAAGCTAGTCAGAGTGCTTTGATTAGTCCCTAAATCGGCTAATTCTCCAAGGAGAAGTTGATTAGAATTAAATTGGCGAACCCCTTCCTGCCACTGTTCAAGTGCCTCTTGGCGCAATAAATCCTCATAACTATTCCAAGTACCGTCAATATCTTGACTCAAGGTGGCTACGGATTGACTCCAAGTGTCAGAATTAGGATCAACTCCCACTGATTGCAAGATATCAGCTAAATTAAAGGTGTAATTAGTATTCTCAACCAAATCAGCACCTAAATTGAGAGTTGTGTTAAAGTTGGGAGCATATCCAGTTAAAGTAATACTGCCTCCTTGTCCGGGTCTGAGAATAGTTGACGGACCAGAGTCGGCTAAAGCCATTACTAGCTTTGCTCCTGATGTTGCTTGAGTATCACCTACTAAGACGGTGAGAATACCCGGATCTGAAGATAACAGAAGAAGCGGACTAGCAACGTCGTTATTACTGCTATTGAAGTAGTTATAAGTGTAAGTAAATGCCTGATTAGGTCTGAGAGCAATAGGCAAAAAACTATTCAAAGACAAAGGCACATTGTGGGATGTTGTTACCTCAAAAGCATTAGCTAAACGAGAGGTTAAATGATTGGTTGATTGCGTAAATTCGGGATCAACAGGGAATAAAATATCGGCTGGTGCATTGGGTAGAGTGACATAATCTGTAGCAGACCAATCAAAACTAATTTCTTCGGCTTCAACCAGTACATCATATTGACCAAGAGGAACATTTTCTAAGTTAAATGTGGCATATAATGTTACCCCATCTTGGTAATAAACACGCTGCGCCTCATATTTGTTGTCTTCATCTTCTAGAAAAACTTTTGCTGTTGGCAAGAATTTAGCACCATTTAATTTAACGGTGACATTGCCTCCTTGACCTCCTTGTGTAACATCAATCTCCTCTACTCCGAAAGGTATAATATCTGCTTGAATGCTGTAATCTTGTAGGTTAGGGCTGTTAACTGAATTAACTAAAACATAATAAGTTCCTTCAGTTGTGGTGGGTATAATAACTTCTGAATCAGCAACAAATGGTTCAGTATTGGTGAATTCAAACTGGCTACGAGTTGGCATAGCATTGTAACTTACAAAAACTTGATTATCAGCACTTGTTACATGGCTATCCAGTTTCAGTCGCAGTGTTTCTCCTCCAGAAACATCAACCCGATAATAAACTGACTGTCCTTGTCCTAAAGTCCCCGTATCAGGCGTACCTAATTCTAAGGACTCGACATCAACAGCAAAGTCATCTAAAGAAGCCTTAATATTATTTGCTTCATTAGATTCCGGTATATAGTTGCGGATGTCGCTGCGGACAATAACATAGTAATCCCCCGTTGCTACCCCTGGTAAAGTCGCGGTTACTGTCTTGCTATAACTTCCGCCTCCTGCAACCGGCCCTGTTTGGGAAACACGACCGAAGAAAGCATCATTGACATCCCATTGATTATCGCGAGAAAGATAGATTGTATCTTCCCAAGTGCCGATCGCCTCATTCGTGCTTTGATTGTTTACGGTATAACTAATTGTGGCATTTTGACCTGGCGTTCCATTGACAGGAATAGTAATTGTCCCTACTACTAAATCAGCAGGAGGCGGCAAAATT
>NZ_CAIP01000014.1 GCF_000297435.1 Microcystis sp. T1-4
GTTAACAGGAACATTTTCATTTACTGTGGTCGCACTTAAGGCTAAATCTGTGGGAGCTTGATTACTAGGATTTTCATTAACATTATTTACCGCAATTGTCAAGGTTTTCTCAAAACTTAGTCCCCCTTGGTCTGTGGTTTTTACGCGAATACTGTAACTATTCTTGGTTTCAAAATCGGGGGAATTATTAATCTGTAATTGATTCCCTACAATCGAGAAGGCAGTATTATCTGTATCTCCTGTTCCTGCTATCAAACTATAGGTAAAGGTATTGCCAGTATCGGGGTCTGTGCTAGAAAATGTTCCAATTACTGTATTGGGGGCAACATTTTCATTTACTGTAGTGGCACTTAATGCTAAATCTGTGGGAGCTTGATTACCGGGAGTTTCATTGATGGATTCAGCTGGGGCCCCTGGATCAACAATTTGTCCGTTGGCGGTGAGGTCGTCGTCTCCCCTTTGACCATCGACAAAGTGAAGGATAATCTCATTTTGACCGTCGCTGTTGAGGTCTTGGAAGGTTGCACCTGTTTTGGAGATGGGGTCGTAGCTAAAATTATACCAGTGGGGGGTGGGATTGTCGGGGGTTGCGCCGTATTTCCAGTAGGCATTGGCGGTACTGCCTTCGGGTAGGTATAGGGTAACGGTGGTGGCACCGCCTTGGCTGATTTGGGGGATGTCAATGTCAAAGAATCCGACGGGGAAGTTGACGTTGGCTGGGGCGTTACTGGGAGAGGGGTTGACGATGGCTCGAATGTTGGTTAGGGGTTGATTTTTGGGGATGACAACGTTGACGTATTTATTGTTAGTGGTTTCGATGGAAATGATATTATCGGTGACGGAATCAATGATGGTGACAATCCCCTGATTATTGTCAAGAGTTGCATTGACGGGATTACTGAGTTTAATCGAAAAAGTTTCGTTTTCTTCATTGAGATCGTCATTGAGGATGGGAATGGTAATAGTAGCCGTTGAAGTATTAGCAGGAATGGTGAGAGTTCCAGTTTTGCTAGTGTAATCTACATTGGCGGTAGCACTAGAAGATACAGTAGTATAGTCAACACTAATTTGTTTGGAAATTGGTTTATCGACGGAGACGGAAAGGATTGCATTACTATCTTGACCTTCGATAACGGTGATATTATTGATGGAAAGCTTGGGTGTCAATATGGTGACAATTCCCTGATTATTGGTAAGAATTGCATTGACGGGATTACTGAGTTTAATCGCAAAAGTTTCGTCGTTTTCTTCATTGATATCATCATCAAGGATGGGAATGGTAATAGTAGCAGTAGAAGTATTAGCAGGAATGGTGAGAGTTCCAGTCTTGCTAATGTAATCTACATTGGCGGTAGCACTAACAGGTGCAGTAGCATAATCCACAGTAATTTGTTCTGGGTTGGGATTATTGACAGTAACGGTGAGGATTGCATTACTATCTTGACCTTCAATAACGGTGATATTATTGATGGAAAGCTTCGCATCTATAATCGTGACAATTCCCTGATTATTGGTAAGAATTGCATTGACAGGATTACTGAGTTTAATCGCAAAAGTTTCGTTTTCTTCATCGAGATCATCATTGAGGATAGGAATGGTAATAGTAGCAGTAGAAGTATTCGCCGGAATGATCAAAGTTCCGGTTGTGCTAGTGTAATCTAAATCGGCGGTAGCGCTAACAGGTGCAGTAGTAGCGCTAACAGGTGCAGTAGTATAATCGACAGTAATTTGTTCTGGACTTGGTTTGTCAACCGTGACTGTGAGGATGGCGGTATTATCTAAGCCTTCGACAACGGTGATATTATTGATCGAGAGCTTAGGCCTTTCTATTCTCACCTCAACCGTGCCTATCAAATCTTCTTCTTCGGCACGGAATTCGGGGGTTTCCTTCAAGAGACTATGCAACGAAGAGAAGGCATTTTCCTTATCAGAGCGTGAAGCACTCGGATTCAATATAGTTGAGGTGAGATGATCATATATTGACTTCAACCTGAAATCTAACAACAGATAGTCAAAGCTATCAATTACTATCTCAGCACTTACTTCGATAGATTCTGGAAGTTCATATAGAAATTGATCGCCATTAATAATAATTTTACCGGAGAGCGCAGAAACGGGATTTGGTATGATCCAAATATCTTGCTTTTCGTCATAATTATCATTTGCAAGAAAATCTTCTTTGTCAAATACAAAGATGCTTTGCTGACGAATGGTAAAATCATCATCTTGAGCAATTAAAGGGATATTAAATTCATCGGTAAAAGACCAAGGATTTAACCAGCGCTCTCCAGGCTTAGAGGGAAAAGCAGCTAAGCTTTGAAATACTGGTCCTTCAATTCCATCGTCACCAGGTGTGATACCAATTAAATCTAAATTAACAAATGGTTCTCCTTTATCTTGTTCTCCCCATTTTCCCGGAAATAATAACCATTGTTGAGCCTTTCCATCTTCAGTAGAAATTGCATCACCAATATAGCCATCGCCAACACGGGGAAGGTATATCACATTTGGGGCTTTCTTCTCGCCATTTCCTGAATGAGATTCTACGTTGCCAAATAAATCCAATGGATTAGGTGTAAACCAAGTTGTTTCACCTGATTTAGAGTAACTGGCATGACCTCCCAAACCAACGTAAACTTTTGGTCTTCCCGTCTGTTCATCAAAATCAAGATATTCCCAACGATACGTTGTTCCGCCATCACCCTCATTGGTAAAGGTAGAACCAAAAAATCCTGCGATTTCTACGTGCTGATTAAAAGCAACTCGATCAGGTACTCCATTTTTTAAGAAAACAGTTATACCTTCCCAATCACCATCATGGGTATTGGCTCCATCAAAATCCGCCCAATTACTTTTAGCAAAATGAAAGTAGTAGGAGATAGCAATTTCACCATTTTGCTCTAAAAGGGTTGCAAAAATAGTAGGCGAACTTTGCAATGAATCAGGGTTTAGATTTACAATCGTTTCCGCATCTCCCAATCTTACAGGCTTATCTTGATTGGGTTCTTGTCTTTGTAGCTTTTCATCCCAGTTATAACCATCGGGGTCAAGAGGAAGGTTATATTTTTCATCTTGCTCGAACAGCAAAATAGGAGCATATTGCGCGATGAGAGTTTGGCTTATATCTGGCTCAGGATGATCGGCAACAAATTTAGTTACTAATTTATCAATTTCTCTATTGCCTTTTTGTAAAGTAAAACTTATCTCTTCAACAATAGGCTCACTGGGAACCGCAAAACCATCAATTTGCAATTGATGTCGGCCTTGTGTCAGCTGGCCTAGATCAGCTTTACCTAGGTGACTGAGTGAAACGGTTTTTCCAACATCTCCATCAATAATCACTCTTGCATCTTCTTTAATGCCCCAATTAGTTTTTAGTGGAAAGAGACTCTCAGTATCTATTTCCAAGGTGTATCTACCCGTTTCTGGGATAGAGACATATAGGTTGACCACAATAGGATCATCATTCACCGTTGCCCACCAACGATCGATCCCGATACTGGGAATCGCTTCAGCCGTCATGACAGCATCACGCCCATCTTCCATCTCAACCCAAAAAGCAATATCACCGTTTATATTTATCGGATCATAGATTGCTACATCACTGATTCCATTTCCCTGCTCAATTATCAATGATGGCAAAAGAAGCTGATTTTCATCATTGGAAAAACCAAAATTAGTTGAATACAGGCCTTTGTTGTTTTGCTTATTAAAACCAATATAAGCAACAGTATGTCCGATATTTTGAGTATTAACTCCGACTGGTGAATCAGGATCAAAACCGCTGAAAATGCCTTCGTCTTCTCCTTGATCAAGCGTGCCATTCTTATTGTAGTCTTCCCAGATTTCGCCCTGATCTAAATAGCCATTACCCGAAATCCCAGCAATTCGTTCGATAGCCCCATCTTCAACACGATAAACAAAAATACCTTCTCCCGGAGTTGTTTGATATTTTTCTGCGCCATCTTCGCTCAAGTCTCCGTAAAAAGCTACAACCGTGCCATCATCACTAATGCGCGGGTTTTTTCCCAGACTCGAAAAATCAGATGCAATATCTTTTACGACATTTAAACTATCATCTAAAAGTTCTATCTTGTTTTGATAATAACGCACCACAGTTCCATTATCTGCCATCCAAAATCTCGGCGCTCCAGCAGCTGGATCATACTTTTGTTCAGTAAAGATGGTTGGGGCTCCCAGTGTGGTACTAGGAGTATCTAAAGCTGAATAATGTCCTGCTGAGGCCGTAGGATGCCAAGTACCCTCAAGAAAACTATTGAATACAGTATCACCATTATTGTTGAAACTCGGATTACTCAGTAGTCCGTAGTAGTCTGGCGAGTAGGTTCGCAGGATGGGGACAGATCCAAGGAATAGCAATCCGCCATACATACCAGTGAGACCAGATAATGCTAAAGAGAGGTCGTTTAGGAGCAGTAGAGGAACAAAACCCTGAGCCACGGGTGTAACAGTGTTGGTTTTATTGGCATCCCATTTCTCAATGAATGAGTAGGGTTTACTAATATATTCCGAAGCAATAAAAGAAGGTGCAATGAAGTTACCGAGATAATAAGCCATCAGCATAGCAGGTCCTTCTGCTAGTTCGATACGCCGAACTAATACCTCTCCATTATTATTAATCTGCACACCTCCCGCATACTCACGATTCGACAAACCAGCACTAATCGTTATGTCAGAAAACTTATCAAACATACGGGCGGGATTCCGGGCGGTTGTATTCAACAGAAAAGTTACAATGCTACGGTCGGGAAGAAATCCATAATTCGGATTGGCAAAAGTGCTTTTGATCATATTCGGGGCTATGTCCTTGACACCAAAGCCGCTGTTTGCAACCAAGATAGTATCTTTTTTAATGGTTCTTCCTTTCCATGTTTCAGTAAAACCACCCGCAGCACCATCACCAATAAAGGCAATTTGACCTAAATCATTAATCGAA
Source organism: Microcystis sp. T1-4 (assembly GCF_000297435.1). Lineage (GTDB taxonomy): Bacteria > Cyanobacteriota > Cyanobacteriia > Cyanobacteriales > Microcystaceae > Microcystis. Next base: position 4,958 of record NZ_CAIP01000014.1, read on the forward strand.
ACTTCCGGTTTAATAAAGCCGATCGCTACTGGTGCCGGAAGGGGAGGCTCTGTATTTTGCAGTTCAATAGTTCGGGTAGAGAAACCTTGAGAAATAATACTACTAGACGAATTAAATGAGTCGGTTTTTTCTAAAGCATCGTTCGTGCCAAAAGCACTAATTTGAGACTGAGTATTATCAACACTGGAGCCATCGTCAGGAAAGTCACCCGTTTGGGCAACAAAGCTATAGGAATAATATGGATTCAGTGAAGTTAGATCTAAACTGGGTGGATTGTATGGCTCGATCGCGCCTCCCACAATCTTAAATAGAGAGGTGGCGCTATTATTAGCCCCATCAAATGCCTGAATGGCGATCGTGCGATCATTGCCGTTTGGTAGTTGAATGTCGCCACTAAAGCTAGTTCCGATAACGCTTAACTCTCCTAAGCTCTGGCGATCTGTCCGATCTACCACATAAACCCGCAAACCAGTTTCCTCTAACTCCCCACTAATCGAAAGCACATTATCCGTTAGAGAAAACACCAGATTAGTCGGTTTTGTTGGCGCAACCGTATCCATCGCCCAATTCACAACACGAGCATTCGTCCCTGCTCGGCCCCAGTCATCTTGAATGCCACTGCCCTCCACCGTTAAGCTGTAATTGCCATCCCCAGCTTGTAAACCCGTTAAGCCACTAAGGCGATAGCTCACATCCGTCAGCTTCGTAACAGTAACACTACTGTCAAGTTGAACCGTCACACCATTAGCTGTGAAAATCAGATCGTTAAAATCAAAGGAACTGGGATCGATCGCCTTGGAGAACTTCACATCAAGGCTAGAAACCTTAGTGCGGCGATAACTGCTGAGACCAGTAAGTGAGACAATTGATAGTGGCGTTGCATCTAACGTCCAAGTAAAGCCCTTGGCATCCACCCCTCGGTTGCCGTCGAGATCCACAACTCCCTTAGCATCCACTAGGAAGTTATAAACCCCACCCACATCGGTAATATCGGTTAAATTGCCAACCTCATAGGTTTTCTCGTCAATTTGGGTGACAGTAATCGTATTCTTGGTGAGATTGCCCTCCTCATTGCGGTTGATGAAAACATCTTCCCAAGTAAAAGTACCCGGCTCAATCGCTTCGGAAAACTTGACGGTAATGGTTTGGGTGATGGGCTTAGTAACCAGGTTTGAAGTAAAACCGCTCACAGATTCCACAAAGGGGCGATCGCCTGTAACCGACCAAAATTCCTTAACTACTCCTGTCCCAAAATTGCCCTCAAAATCCTGCACACCCGCCGCATTCACACTCAGTTCGTACCGCCCCACCTTCTGGCTAATCCCCTCGATATTGCCGATGGTGAAAGCGATGGGAATATCAGGATTCTGGACGGTAATGCTTAGACCGCTGCTATCAATGGGAACACCATCAAGGGTAACGGTAATATCGCTGAGATCGAAGGATTCTCGCTTAATCGGTTCGGTAAAGAGAAGTTGAATGCTGTCTTTTTCCTTCAACTCCTCTGGAATCGGGAATAACCAACTATTGGGCTGAACTGGATCCACATAGACCATATTTCGCACTTTCGGCGCTGTCTGATCCCCCGTCGCGTAGGTGACAGTGTAGGTTTGCTCTCCGGCTGTGGCGTTATAGTCTAACAGGTGTAGCCTAAATTCATAAATCGGCTTATCGTCATATTCTTGAACAGAAATGGGGTTATCTACGTTATTAACGTCCCAAATAATCTCCGTTCCCTCGAACTCCAAACTCGCGGGGAAGGTGCGATCGGTGCGCCAGTAATTGTTCAACGGCACTTCCGTCCCATCGGCGCGGGTAATACTCTTGACATTAAAGAAGCCTTGACCCGGATCGAGGAGATTGAGGTAAGTCCAGCCATTTTCTACCGTCGCCGTGACTTGGACTGTGCGATCGCTAAAACTGACCACCCCATCGGCACTGACATTAGTAGCAGTCTTAACCGGTGCAGTTCCTCCCTGAGAAAAATAAAGAGTATCGGGGGTAACATTGGGGTCAACGATGTCATTGACCAAAAAGTCGGGCAGATCATCCCCATCCGCCTGTACCTTCTGGATGAGTTCGTGGATTTTGACCTCTTTAATTAAGGATAATTCTGGCTTGCCTAAGCTGTTAACGTGCTCAAAAGTGGCATCATATTCGATGAATTTGCCCTGTAAGCTCGATTTCAGCAGCCAATCCCCAACGGCAGTCTCCCCCGCCTTAATATCGCCCAGATTAACCGTTAGGGATGGTTCCGCATCTTCCCCATTGATCTGAGAACCAATAATATTAAAGTCAATGAGTAAACCACTCTTATTCTCGATAATCTTGGGTTCAGAGGAGGTAATCCTGAGATTTTTTGCGTCTCCCTTGCCTTCATTCCGTACTAAAACCGCTAAGGAGAAGGGTATAGAAGGTTCCACCATATCCGTATAGGGATCGTCCCCATAGACATTACGGGATTGGAAATAGTCGAGGTAGAGTTCTGCTTGGGGGTAAACCGTGACAGGAGGAGAAATCAGGGGAACGGTGATGGTTTTGCCGTCTTCCATATAGGAAAGCGTTCCGCCAATGGCGTATTGCAGGGGAACTTCCGGTGCGGCGAGATTAGTGGGAATAAACGTCCACTCCGCAGTGCCGACCCCTTCATCTTGGGGAGTATTGGGGTCATCGGGAGTGAGGATACCTGTCCCATCTACCGCCGAAAGATTAATTAACGTCGGTTGGGTAATGCCAAAGAGATCGTTGACAATATTTCCCTGAGCATTCTCAATTTGCAGATTGACCTTAATATTTTGGAGGCTAAAATCGTTCCCATTGTCGATGGTAAGAGTGCCTACAAAGGCGGATCGCGTCATCAAAGCTTGCTGATTGATCTGGATTTTAACCGTTGCATCACTGTTAGGGATTCGTATGACAATTGGGATATCAGGCCCTTCTAGGTTTAGTGAGGGAAATTTAAACTCCGGCCAGTCTCCTTCTCCCCCATTGGGAACTTCAATGTTGAGATATTCAATAGCAGGCTCGAAAAGGGGGAAGAAAGTTCCAAAGAAGGGTACACCGAGTATGGGATAAGGAGTATCGATAATCGAGCAATTGCCGTCGGTACAGTCCGACACGCGGGTAATCCGCACGGGAATGGTTAGGGATTCTTTAGCTTCTAGGCGGTCAATAGTATCGATTAATGGTTTGAATTCATAGAATTCAGTGAGCGGAAACTTGCCCGTATCAGGGAATACGAGCATATAGGGCGTTTCAGAGGCAACTAACCCGTGATTGGTGAAAGTCAGATCAATTTGACTGATGTTCCCAATCTGTCGCAGGTACGCCATGTCAATCTGTTCGGGTTCGACGGTGATCACCGGCTGGGGAACATCCGCTTCAAAAACGCTAGTGAGGGTGATCTTATACTCATCCTCAATCTCGGTAGGAACGACTGTCCAGACATATCTCACCGCTTGGCGGGATAGGAAAGAGGTAATGGTTTCAATTTCTCCCGCATCCAGTTTGACATTCTGGCTAAAGGATTGGTGATTCTCGGCTTTAACGTCTAATTTGTAGTAGCCTTCGGGAAGGTCATCCCACGCCACCATTCCCGTTTGATCCGTGACTGTGCGGCGAATTTCAGCAGAAGTGAAGTAATCGCGCAGGATCACCGTTGCATTTGCCAATTTGGGCGAGCCTTCTGCATAGTAGGTAAACTCATTTTCCACATTCACCCGCAGACTAGCCACAGCATCAGAAACCGCTCGGAACTTGAAGGGCAAAGATAAATCGCCATCATTGCCATCTGCATCTAATAAGAGATTGCCTGTATATTCAACTAACTCTAAATTGGCATCAGGGGTTAATAATAGGCTGATTTTGGCGGATTCTCCGATGCCAAGGCTGGAGATAGTAGCAGGGGAAGCTAACTTTAACCAAGGGGCATTAGGTAATAAGACTTTAATATTATTGGCGATCGCTCCACCTGTATTAGTCACAGTAAACTCTACAGCGGTCTGATCTCCCCGTAACATCCCACTGGTGAGAGTATCCACAGAAGCCACCAGACGGGGGACAATACGCTCTAAATTGATAGTGACGGGTAAAACCGCTCTGACTCCCTCTGTGCTGGTGAGGCGGATATTAAAGTTATCTTGGGTGACGGTGGAATTATTGGGGGCGAGAATGGTATAGGTGAGGGTATTTTGCCCCGAACCCGCCAAATTAGAGGGAGTATTGACCTTTATCTGCCAATTACTGGGCGCACCTTCTACGATGTAGGTAATACCGTTAATGGGGATATCGCTCAGGTTTTGTAGAGTGACTTGTCCGGTAAATGTCTGATCTGCCAGAATTTTCTGAGAGATGCTCTTGTCAGTAAAGCGCATTCCCAACAATTTCAAGCTATCTTCTGGTGCAGCATCTTCTGTGGGGACACCGGGGAAATAAGCGTTAATTTCGTAGGTTCCCGCCTCGCCGGGTAAGGGTTTAAAGGTCTTGACAAAGTTGCCATTAATATCAGTTAATGCCGAAAGTTCCCGCACAAAACCGTTATTTTTGATGGCAATGGTGACAAACTCAAAGGGAATAGGAGAATTATCCTCATTGCTTAATGCTTCCCCACGCAACACAATTGACTGTTCTTCAATTCCTACTTCCACATCAGTAGCAACCACTCCCCGATAAGCAGCTTGAACCGTAATCGGTGTGACGACAAGGTTATTGGTTTCCCCGAATACCCCTTCATTGACCACATCAGTGGTATCAATTTCTGCAATTAGATAATAATTACCCGGTGTTGTCGGTGCAAAGAAAGGCAGATTACGTTGATAGAATTGCCCAGTTAAAATAGTCCCGTTAATACTGACATCAGCGAGTAACTTATCGTTCTTATCTAAATTAGGATCGCTGGACAAGTAAATGTGATCAACTAAAGGATCAGCCGTAGCGTCGGCGGTAAATAGCCCGTTATTGACAACTTTATAAGTAAAGAAAGACTGTTTACCTGTGTATAGCGTCTCACTATTACTAAACTCCGTAATCACTAAATCGGGCATCTTGAAGTCGGTAACGATGACATCATAAGTTACTGGATCATATCCCCCGGCGGTAGCTGTTAGAGTGACTTTTTGATCCCCATCTGGTATCCCATCATCAATGACATTAATATCAAAGTTTGCTGAAGCTTGCCCTGCTGGAATAACAACTTGAACGGGAACGGTAGCTTCGGTGGTGTTGCTAGAAGTCAGGGTGACAATTAAATCTTGATTAGTAACGACATTACGAGTAACTGTACCAATAGCGGCGTTATTCCCTAATTCTTCGTCAATGACTTTTTTATTGGTGGATAAAGTTAAAACCGGAGGTGTATTATCGTTGATAATAGTTAAAACTGCTGTGGTTTGGGTTCCTAATGTTGCCCCATTGGTCGGGTTATTTAGGGTTAAATTAATGGTTTCATTGGGTTCAAATACGCCATCATTGACAATGGGAATAGTGACAACTTTACTGGTTTCTCCATTGGCAAAATCAACCGTAACTGAGGTATTGATATAGTCATCAGGACGGGTAGCTGTTCCATCGGTTAGGCTAATGGTAGCACTGACTGAGCCATCACTTCCTCCGGTACGGTTAACGGTAACAGCTACTACGGGAGTGCCATCTTCATTAATACTATAGTTTGCCTGAGAGAAGGCTAATACACCCGGCACTGCATCGTTATCAATGATGTTTAATACTGCTGTTGTTTGGGTTCCTAATGTTGCGCCACCTGTAGGACTAGATAGAGTTAAGTTAACGGTTTCTGTAGGTTCATAAACGGTATCATTATTGATGGGAATGGTAACGGTTTTACTGGTTTCGCCATTAGCAAAGGTGACAGTTATGGGGGTATTAGTGTAATCGTCTCCTGCGATTGCGCTTCCATTGCTAGGGGTTAGAATAACGCTAACTTCCCCGTCACTTCCATTAGTACGATCCAGAGCAACTTGAGTGGCAGGTGTGCCATTTTCATTGATTGAGTAAGTAGCATTCCTGAACTGAATAATACCGTGAGACAATCCATCGCTAACAACAAATACACGAACCGACACATTATCTAAACCCCAACTTTCATCTCCTATACCTTGCAATCCAATTCCTGAAAAATTTAAAATGATTGAATTGCTAACATTAGGAAAAGTATAAGATAAATGATAAACTGAATCTCCATAATAAGTGTAACCAAGAGTATCCATCTCGGTTGCTCCCGCTCCCGCTGGATAATCACCCGCATCTGTGCTTCCGGGGTAAGCTTGAGGATAGCCATCAATTTCTTGTTCTTGTATATTAGAAAAAGTGGTATTTAATAAGGTATTTCCACCAGCAATACTTAAGTTGAATTGATCAGGACCGTAAAAAGTATTATTCCCGTCCCAAGAATCCATAATAAATAAATCAAACTCTAAAGTTACGTTAGTATTGGCTAATCGTTGATCATTAAGTGTTAAACTAACTGTATCATTGGAAAACTGTCCCAGAAAATTCCTGGCTCCAGAGGGAGTCATTGAGCGGGTTGTATTTGACCATTCACTTCCTGCGTTAGTTTCAAAGTTATTCGAGTAAATCTCAAGGCCAGAGGAAACATCATTAATGATGGTTCCTGTAACTGTTGTGGTTGTCCCTACGGTATAACCTGTCCCCGCAGCAAGGGTTAAAATAACAGTTTCATCACTTTCTACTGTTGTATCAGCAGTGGGGTCAACAGTTACAGTCGCAGTGGATGAATTAGCCGCAAAGGTGACGCTGGTGGGAATAGAAGTGTAATCGGTTCCATTAGTAGCTGTTCCCCCAACTGTATAGTTAGCGGTTAAGGCGCTGGTAGTAGAACCGGTACGGGTGAAGGTATAAATGAGATTAGCTGTCCCATCTTCAGTAACACTACTGGGAGAAATAGCAAGAGTAATACTAGGGAAATCATCATTGGTGATTGTTCCCGTCACTGCGGTGGTGGTCCCAACTGTATAACCTGTCCCAGAAGCGAGGGTTAAAATAACAGTTTCGTTACTTTCTACTATTGTGTCAGCAGTGGGGTCAATTGCTACAGTAGCAGTGGATGAACCAGCAGCAAAGGTGACGCTGGTGGGAAGAGAAGTGTAATCGATTCCATTGGTTGCTGTCCCACTGATACTGTAGTTAACTGTTAAAAGATTGGTGGTGGAACCTGTACGAGTGAAAGTGTAAATGAGATTAGCTGTCCCGTCTTCAGTTACACTTACTGGGGCTACTGCTAAGGTGATAGATGGTAGTAAAGAAATGACGGAAATGTTATCTAGTGCGGGGCCAAAAGCAGCATTTTCTGGCTCAATAGATAAACTATAAAATTCCAAGGTCGTTGTGGATGCAGTTGCCGTAAATACCCAGGTCTTATTTACCCAGCCCATATTATCATCACTAAACCCTGTAGTATCAAAGGAAAAAACTTCGGACTGGCCTGCGGCTGAAACTCCTAGTTGTCTGATGGGAGTTCCACTATAAGTATTGCCAGCCAAGGCAAAGGAGACAAGGTATTGTTGGCCTGCAATAGTGCTGAAAGTTTGAGCTATACCACCCACTCCAGGCGAACCATTGAGATCGAGAGAGCGATCGCCATCTGCATCTACCCAATAAGCTGTATAGTCAATTTGATCCCTCGTAACAGTCCATCCTGTGATTGCGGTAGAACCAGGGTTAAGTGGTAAATAACCACCAGGATCTGGGCCAATTTCAAAACTACCATTAGTGATTAGATTGACTTGAAAATTAGGATCGTAAATAGCATAAAGTCCCTGTCCATCATTGCTCTTAGCAATTAATACTCCTTGATTGTCATTAGCATTTAGATCAATAATTGTTTGACCATACTGTTGATATAATTGATCTATATTTGCAAGAATTGGATGAGATGAAGGGTTAATAGGAATATTGCCGTAAAACTCATTCCATTGATTTGCCAATGACAACCCAAAATTATTCAAGAAATCCTTCCAAGCATTAGCCTCACTCGTAATACTATCAAAACTTCCAGTAATTCCAGTTCCTGCCATTAGATAAACATTTCCTCCACTGTTTACATAATCAATTAATACCTGATTATCTACTGGGGATCCGCCAAGAAAAACTCCATCATATTGTTGTAATGTCTCTAACGTGAATGGCAAATTAGGTGCAACCTTCCATTGATGTCCTGCATCAGTTAAAGCTTTAGATAGTTGAAATCCTGTGAAACCAAGGTTATCGGAATAAGCAAGAAATGAGCCTTTCTTCCCATTAGCAAAATAATTAGCGATATTCTGAGCAAATAATAGTGAATCGTCGGGAGCATTACTAAATCCAGAATCACTTAATGTAAATTCATCATTAGCAACAATAATCTTGCCAGATTTAAGCAATTTATTCTGTTCAACTGTAATTACTTCCCCATTTAAATTAATTATCTTTGAATCATCCTCAGCTTTCAATACCTCCAAGGTTGCCACATCCAGACTATTTCCCTGCACCAACTCCGCAAAAATTGCCCCCTCATCTCCCGGCGCATCCGTACTATTCAACACCCCATCCACATAATGGCCATACTCCTCCAACAGTAAAGCCACAATTGCCCCTAAATTGCCCTGATTCTGACCCAGAAACTCGTAAGATAGGTAAATTCGGTTATTTGCTATTGCATAAGCCCCATTTGCCCCATTAAGGTGATTTCCTGAAACAATTTCAATAAGGGGAAAACCACTTAAATCGCCTGCTTGCCACTGGCTTTGTAATTCATCAGTATTAACTGCCGTGCCAAAGGCTACCTGTATTTTGTCGCCAAAGGCAGAATCATCGGCAAACTGTTGTAATTTGCCAGAAATTAACAGCGTTGCCTGTTGTAGCGCAGAAATAATATCTGAATCGAGGGGTAACGCAGATTCTAGGGTTAAGTTAGTTGTGAGGGTGTAAAGGGTGTTAGGCATGGGATGAACTAGGGATAAAAAAGAGAATTAAACAGGATTCAGCGATATTTTGGTGGCAAAATCGATAAATTTGCACAACAATATCCCAAATATCCCAATGGACAACAAAGCCAATCGAGAGATTAGGAGAATAATTGGTTAGGGAATATCAAATTGATCTAAAAACTCATCCGCGAGTCTAGCCTAAGCTACCTAGCTATGTCAAGAAATTTTCAGTAACCTCACAGGAACTTTAAAAAAACTTAACCAAATTTAGAGAATATAGCTATTGGCTATCCCCTTATTACTTCTATATCCTGGGTTATAACTGTTGGGATTATCTGGGCTGCCACCGGTAATGCGATGTTGATATTATTAAGTTGTGTTAATAGCGTAATTTCTATGGTTTTCATAGTCTAAAAACAATGGTTATCCTCTTGTGTGAATAGGAGGAAAATCTAAGCTGGTATCTCCCATTCAGCCGCTCGTAACTAGATAAGAGAAACTGTAGCGATTAATAAGTGCCTAAGCAAAATTAATTACACATTTAAGCTGCTACTCTGTCACTAAACACAGAAAACGGGTTTCTTGAAGAAACCCGTTTTCTTGGGCGACAAACCAGAATTATTCAGGTTTGATTAACTGATTTAAGTAGTCCTGAAAATCTGAGATTGAGTCAAGAGTAATCGCTTGTCTGTGGAGATTTTTTAGAAGAGAAGTGTCTTTAACTTGGCTAATCTCATCAACCAGTTCAGAAGGCACATTCTCAAAGCGAATCTCAAGGGCATCAATGACAGATTCTCGAGCTTTTTGAATCATCCCTTTTTCCATTCCCATTCTTTCAACACTGGTAATATAAGGCATTCGTTTTTCCTCCTCGTACTGATTTAATTCCTGTTGAAACTCTTGTTCTAATTCAGCGGGCAAGCTCATCAGCCAATCGATAAACTTAAAGAGGTTGATAATATCCTCTCGTTGATAACCCTGTTCGTACAACCGTTTAGTTAATGCTAATTTCGCTTCTTTGCGCTTTTTTCGGTTTTGCCGAGTTTCTAAAGCTTGGAGATGCGCCATCACGACTGTAGCAAAAGGATTGCGGTTGGCTGCTAAGTGAGCTTGAGGAAAAAAGAAGGAAACAAAGTCTTCAAAGTAGATTTCTAAGACATCTTTCCAAGGAGTATCAAAATCAGTATTTGGGTTAGTCATTTCAGTTATCAGTTATCAGTTATCAGTTATCAGTTATCAGTTATCAGTTATCAGTTATCAGTTATCAGTTATCAGTTATCAGTTATCAGTTATC
>NZ_CAIP01000013.1 GCF_000297435.1 Microcystis sp. T1-4
TCCCGAATTGAACACCCTCAAGTGATTGACCGATTGATTTTGGGAAAATAGGGTGTGCCTGGTGATGAAGACAACAGAAGTAATTTCTTATTAGAAGTCAGTTCTCATTCATTTAGTACATATATGCCATCTCTAGAAGACTCTTTGAATTTCGAGCAATCCTTCCCAATCACCTTTGATGTAACAGGTTCCGGCGATTTAAGTGTATCGAGCGCAACTCCTCCCCCTCTCTTAGGAGTCTTGAACTCTAACCCCTCCCCATCTACATCATCCTCTGAGGCTCCTACGGTTCCCCCAAGTGTTTCAGTCTCCCCTGCTGCTAAGAGTTCCCCATTGTTTCCCGCTTCTCTTAGTATTAACTCTTCTGGTTATTCCACCAGTCCAGCGGTGGGTCTTACTTCTCTACCCACCGCTGCCCCCGTCAGCACCAGTCCAGCGGTGGGTCTTACTTCTCTACCCACCGCTGCCCCCGTCAGCACCAGTCCAGCGGTGGGTCTTACTTCTCTACCCACCGCTGCCCCCGTCACCTCAGAGCTAAAACCTGCAGCAACTAGCACTATTGCCCCCCATGCTCCCAATCAACTCATTGTCAAGTTTAAACAAGGGATCGCCACCGCCCAAGCTGCTCAGTTTCACTCCCTCTTTGGTGCTGTTAAAACCCAGAAGATTAAACTAACGGGGGCAGAGATTTGGAAATTATCCGGGTCGCTCTCTGTGGAGAAGATTCTGGCACAACATGGCTCCAATCCGATTTTTGAATACATTGAACCCGACTATATTGTGACAAAAGGCACAATTAGTCCCCAGGCGACATTCCCCAATGACCCCAGTTTTAATCAACTTTGGGGATTGCATAACACTGGACAAAGTGGCGGTACTGCCGATGCCGATATTGATGCCCCTGAAGCTTGGGATATTCAAACCGGCGATCCTAATCTAGTGATTGGGGTTATCGATACGGGGGTTGACTACAATCACCAAGACCTAGTTGGCAATATCTGGACAAACCCAGGGGAAATTGCGGGAGACGGCATTGACAACGATGGCAATGGCTACATTGATGACATTCGCGGTTGGGACTTTGCCTATAACGACAATGACCCCAGTGATGTTCATGGTCACGGAACCCATGTTTCGGGAACCATTGCTGGCAAAGGTAACAATGGGGTCGGTGTGACGGGGGTGGCCTGGAATGCCAAAATCATGCCGCTGAAGTTCCTTGATGATACGGGGTCAGGCTCTACCTCCAATGCCATTAAGGCAATTAACTATGCGACGGACAAAGGAGTTAAGCTCACCAATAACTCTTGGGGAGGTGGCGGTTATAGTCAAGCGCTCTACGATGCGATTAATGCGGCGGGTCAGGCGGGGGCTTTATTTATTGCGTCGGCTGGTAATAGTGCACAAAACACTGACACAAGCCCCTCCTATCCTGCCAGCTACAACCTAGATAATATTATTTCCGTTGCTTCCACCACCCGCACCGATTCCCTCTCGTCGTTTTCCAACTATGGTTTAACCAGCGTAGATTTAGGCGCACCTGGTTCAGCGATTTACAGTACCACTCCCAACAATACCTATGCCACCTATTCAGGGACATCCATGGCCAGTCCCCATGTAACTGGGGCGGCGGCTTTGTTGTGGTCACAAAATCCTACCTGGACAGCCCAACAGGTGAAAAACACCTTAATGAACACGGGGGATTCTATTGCCGCTCTAGCCGGTAAAACGGTTTCTGGTAAGCGGCTCAATGTGTTTAACGCTTTGGCGGCGGCTAACTTACCTTCTGTAACCGTCAGCGTCAGTCCGGCCAGTGTGCAGGAAGACGGTACGACTAACTTAGTTTATACCTTTACTCGCACTAACTTAAACCTGAGTTCTCCCCTGACCGTTAACTTCGGGGCGAGTGGCATAGCCAACGCCGTCCCGGTGGGAAGCGACCCAGCCGATTACAACGTATTAACAGGTAGTGGTGTCACCTTCGACCCGACGACAAAATTGGGAACCGTCACTTTTGCCGCCGGTGCGACAACGGCAACGGTCGAGGTTGCTCCGATTGCTGACACCATTGCCGAAATCGCTGACGAAACAGTGGCTCTCGCGGTTAATAGTGGAACTGGTTATATTGGCGGTTCACCCGGAACAGCCACAGGAACGATTGTTTCTGAAGAAACCCTACCGATTTTTAGTAACCCTAACCCGATTACTATTCCTGATGGTGGTACGAGTAGCCCCTATCCTTCCACTATTAATGTTTCAGGCTTAAGCGGTAATATTAATAGCCTGAAAGTAACGCTGACAAACCTGAGCCATACTTGGCCCGATGATATTGATGTATTACTGGTCGGTCCGACGGGAGCCAAAGCCTTATTAATGTCTGATGTGGGTGGCTCAGATGGTGTTAGTAATGTCACTCTCACCTTTGAGCCGACGGCAACCTCCTTCTTGCCTGATTCAGGGCTAATTACCAGTGGCAGTTATAAGGCCACAGACTTTGAAACCACTGATATCTTTAACTCGCCCGCTCCCGCTGGCCCCTACGGTACGGATTTCTCGGTCTTTAACAACACCAACCCCAATGGAACCTGGAGCCTCTACGTTGTGGATGATGAGTCTCCAGATGGGGGAACTATTGCTGGTGGTTGGTCACTGCTCATTGACACGGCAGCAGCGACGAAAT
>NZ_CAIP01000012.1 GCF_000297435.1 Microcystis sp. T1-4
TCCCCACCTATCGGCACCCCCCCTTATCAAGGGGGGCAGGGGGGATCGAACCTAAAATTCATTTTTAATTTAATTATAACCAGCTACTTAGTATCACACCTAAATTGTTTGATTTTTTTAAGCATTATTTTCATTCTCACCTCTAAGAGCCGAAAATAAACAGAGACGACCTAAACCCAAGATTGCCGGTGAGAAGTTTTCCTGACTGGGGGCTTCTAGATGGCAACCGGCAAATTCTTGCTGTATTTCTCTTAGAAAATGAGGCCAAATGGTCAAGAAAAAATTACCGCTAAAAATTATTTGATCGATATCCTCAAGACTTTTTTGCTGTTTTTCTAACAAATCATTAACTTTCTGTTTTAAATTATCTAGATACGGTATAATCACCTTCTTATTTAAATCAGTGCGACTGACCGTCCAAGTATGACTGGCCAGAGAGGAGGTAAATTCCCTTTCTTCTTGAAGGATTAATTTGGTCAATCTAGCGGCTGCAAGTAAAGATTTTTTTAAGGGATTAGTATCGGTGAGATCCCGGGGGGAAAGAGGCAAAAAAGAACGCCAGAGAGGATAAATTAACTGAGAGAGTATCGCCTGTTCATAGGTGTTTTCCCCGTAGTTAAAATGGCTCAGAGCGATCGCTTGACGGCATAAAGAGCGAGTTTGCGCTGGGACTTCCACTATCGCTAAAGTGGTGGTTTCCCGTTTCCCTTCGATCACCAGTAGGGTTTGGGGTTGCGGTTGATCGCTGGTGGGAATATAGGCCAGAGCAGTAGCGATCGCTGTTTCTAGACTAGAGAGGCGATCGGGGGGTATTAATTGCGCTGTGAGAAGGGCTTTTTTTAGGTCATCCGTGGGGGTTTCCCCGTCATCGGTGATAATGATAGCTTCTAATCGCTCCAGGGCTTCCCAGAGCCAAGAATCGGTGCTAAAATCCCGATTAGATAGCCAGCTAATTAGATATTCTTCCACCTGATGGCAGGGTAAGCGATCGCTTGTTCCCGTTGCCAGACTCCAAGAAAGAGGATAAAAATCGATCAGTCCTTGGCTTTCCCGAAAAAAAACGATTTTCACCCCCTCTGGTTGCACCTCCATTCCCAGGGACCAACGGGCAACTTCAGGGGTTCGATCGGGGAATAATAACGGAAAAAGCTGCGCTCTGGCCGATTCTAATTGTTGACGGGTGGCGATAATTGTCTCGGCAGTAACTTCTTGCGGGTTAATTAGAGACGAAATCACCCTGGAAAGAACCCGATCGATCTCGGTCAGTAGGGAGGAAAAATCCTGTTTATCGGTCACTAGATCACTAAAAATACCCACAACTTTCTATTGTAGAATCACCCGCCTAAAACGGACAAAATTTAAATATTAAACCATGGAACAAAAACGCTATCCTGCGGAAAAATCAGCAGAGATTCAAAAATTATTGGATACAGCCACTTTATTGGTCGGTTTACCCCCTGAAACCGTCGATAAAGTTATTTCTCATGCTGTCACCCTTACCCATCCCGCTAATCGGGCGATTTTATTAGAAAATGATTGGGGTGGTTCGGTTTACTTTATTCTCGATGGTTGGGTGAAAATTCGTACTTACAATGTGGAGGGCAAAGAAGTCACCTTAAATATCCTCGGTAAAGGGGAAATAGTCGGAGAAATGGCCGCTTTAGAGGAATTTCCCCGCTCCACTGATGCTATCACCCTCACCACGGCCACAATTAGCAGTATTCCCGCCCAAGATTTTCTTAATCTGCTCAAAGCGGAACCTTTAGCGGGAATTCGTCTTTCTCAGTTAATGGCCAAGCGTTTGCGTCAACTTAACCGGCGTTTACGTTTGCGCGAGGCCGATAGTCTCTCCAGAGTCGCCGATAGTTTACTCTTTTTGGCCGAAGGTCAAGGACAAAAAAACAGCCAGGGTACGATAATTCCTAATTTACCTCACCGGGAATTGAGTAGTATTAGTGGTCTGGCCCGGGAAACCGTGACCCGATCCCTGACCAAATTGCAGAAAAAAGGCCTGATTCAACGACAGCAGGACTCTCTTTGTATTCCCGATCTGGCCGCTTTAGAAAAAGTGATCGCCTAAATTCAGTTATCAGTTATCAGTTATCAGTTATCAGTTATCAGTTATCAGTTATCAGTTATCATACTAAATCCGGTTATTAAAGACTGATTATCTATTCCTCCTCTTGCCTGTTGCCTATTGCCTGTTGCCTATCTTCACTAGGAAATTTATTTTGCACGACTACTTATGACTGAAAGATTAACCGGTTTTGGAGTGGTGCTGGTGACAACGACCAGCGAAACGGAAGCGGAACACCTAGCGATCGCCTTACTGAACGAGCGCCTAGCGGCTTGTGTCAGTATTTACCCGATTCGTTCCATTTATCGTTGGCAGGGACAGATTGAAAACGAGAGGGAATGGCAATTAGTGATCAAAACCGATTTAAAGCAGTTTGAGCAGTTATCGGCGAAGATACAGGAACTGCATAGCTATGCCGTCCCGGAAATCATCGCTTTACCGATTGTGGCAGGTTCTCAGACCTATTTAGACTGGTTAGCCTCCCATACAGGTGGGGTGTCAGAATAGACCAATCGGCAACTGGAGCGAAAAAAATCTATATAATTCTTAATAAACTATCTCAGGAAGCACAAAAAGTTTTAATCTAGATGCTGATTAAATGTTTAAACATCTGGTTTTAAGACCGATCGCCTCCACGATTGGAGAACTCAGCACATCGTCAAGGGAGATAGTTAAAATCCAATGAGTCTTAAGGCAAGCGGTGGCAGCTCCTTAGCGCGTCCCCAACTCTATCAAACCGTCCCGGTATCTGCCATTACCCAAGCAGAACAACAAGACCGCTTTCTCGATAAACCCGAACTCAATGAACTGATCGCCTACTTCCAATCGGGGAGCAAGCGCTTAGATATTGCCCAAACCCTCACCCGGAACTCCGATCTGATCGTCTCACGGGCAGCTAACCGGATTTTTACCGGTGGTTCACCCATGGCTTATCTAGAAAAACCCCCCGTGGAAGAAATGGCCCTGGTGGGTGCCGGTACAGCTATCAACGTCAGGGAAGGGATGAAATTAGGAACCGTTACCTACGCTGAAAGCGGGTCGGGTGGCGGTAGTGGCCTTCTCGGTGGCTTAAAAGGGATTTTCGCCTCTAGCGGCCCGATTCCCCCCGGATTCCGACCGATTAACGTCTCTCGTTACGGTCCGAGCAATATGCAGAAGTCCCTCCGGGATTTATCCTGGTTCCTGCGTTACATTACATACGCGATCGTGGCTGGTGATACCAGTATCCTGATCGTTAATACCCGCGGTTTAAGGGAAGTTCTCGAAAATGCCTGTTCCATTGACGCGACCATCGTGGCCCTACAGGAAATGCGGGCCGCTTCGATCGAGTATTTCCAAAGAGACAAGGATGCGGCCACTTTAATCAGTGACTATTTCAATATCCTACTGGGGGAATTAAAAGCCCCCACTCCCTCTAATAAACTGCGTCAACGTCCCAGTAGTGACCAACAGGGTTTAAGTCTTCCCCAAAGCTACTACAATGCCGCCGAAAAACGGCAAAAGTTTGTCATGAAAACCGGTTTATCGGAGTCGGAAAAATCTTCGATTATCAAGGCCGCCTACAGACAAATTTTTGAACGGGACATCACCCGCGCCTATAGTCAGTCCATTTCTGACCTAGAATCGAAGGTGAAAAACGGCGACATCTCGATGAAAGAATTTGTCCGTCGTCTCGGTAAATCGCCTCTCTACCGCAAACAGTTCTTTGAACCTTTTATCAATAGTCGCGCCCTAGAATTGGCTTTCCGTCATTTCCTCGGTCGCGGTCCTTCCTCCCGGGAAGAAGTGCAGAAATACTTCTCGATCGTCTCTAGCGGCGGTTTAGGGGCGTTAATCGATGCTTTAGTCGATTCTCAGGAATATTCCGACTATTTCGGCGAAGAAACCGTTCCCTATCTCCGGGGTTTGGGTGCAGAAGCACAGGAATGTCGCAACTGGGGGATGCAGATCGACCTGTTTAACTACAGCGCACCTTTCCGCAAAGTTCCCCAATTTATCACCACCTTTGCTAAATACGATCGCCCCTTACCGGATCAGCACGTTTACGGTTCTGGAAATGACCCCCTAGAAATCCAATTTGGGGCAATTTTCCCGAAAGAAACCCGCGAACCTAGTTCTAGTCCCGCTCCCTTCGGTAAAGATAGCAAACGTATCCTCATCCACCGCGGACCTGCTACTAATAACCAAAATAGCAACCCCGGGGCCCGAGGTGAATTCCCCGGTACTTTGGGACCGAAGGTTTTCCGTCTCAATAACGAGTTACCCGGTTCTAGCAATGGGGTGAGCGTTAAATTTGGTGAAAGTTCCACCCAAAGAGTGATTTTAGCGGCTTATCGTCAGGTTTTCGGTCGAATGCCCTACGAAGGTCAGCGTTTATCCGTGGCCGAGATTAAGCTGGAAAATGGCGATATCACTCTGCGGGAGTTTATCAAAACCCTAGCTAAATCCGAGACTTTCCGGAAAATCTACTGGACTCCTCTCTATGTGGTGAAAGCGATCGAATATATTCACCGTCGTCTGCTCGGTCGTCCCACCTACGGTCGTCAGGAAATGAATCAATACTTCGATATCTGCTCGAAAAAAGGCTTCTATGCTTTAATCGATGCTCTGATCGATAGTGCTGAATATACGGAAGCTTTTGGCGAAGATACGGTTCCCTACGAGCGCTATCTAACTCCCCAAGGGATGCAGTTACGGATGGTGCGTTTGGGTAATCTCCGCGAAGATATCGGCCAAAGAGTTGATAAAGAGGAAACCCCGCGCTTTATTGAATTGGGTACACCTTCGGTCTCGATTCGCACTGAACCGGATATTCAATCTCGTGTCGGTCAAGGTGTCACGGTTCAACGGGAACAAACTAAGGTCTTTAAACTGTTAACTAATCTGGATAAAGTTGCCGTACAAAATACTGTTCGCGCCGCCTATCGTCAGATTTTTGAACGGGATCTCGAACCCTATATCATCAATGCCGAATTTACCGCTTTAGAGAGTAAATTAAGCAATGCTGAGATCACGGTGAAAGAGTTTATCGAGGGTTTAGGTGGTTCGGATCTTTACCTGAAAGAATTCTATGCTCCCTATCCGAATACGAAAGTAATTGAATTGGGAACCAAGCACTTCTTAGGTCGCGCTCCCTTGAATCAAAAAGAAATCCAGAAATATAACCAAATTCTGGCAACTCAGGGATTAAAGGCCTTTATCGGTGCCATGGTTAATAGCATGGAATACCTACAATTATTTGGTGAAGATACGGTTCCCTACCGTCGTTTCCCAACTCTACCAGCTGCTAATTTCCCCAATACGGAACGCTTATACAATAAGCTGACTAAACAGGATAGTGAACTGGTTGTTCCCAGTTTTAAACCGGTAGTTAAGGTCGGTGGTTAGTTACTCCTTGAAGTTAGTTAATTTAGCTCGTGTTCAACACGAGCTTTTTTTTGTTTATACTAAATCTTGTTATTAAAGACTGATACTAAATCCAGTTATTAAAAACTGATTATCTATTCCCTCTTTTGCATGAGTGCATGAGTAGAAAACGGGTTTCTCGGAGAAACCCGTTTTCTGTGCGTTACTCAACGGATTTAGTATTATACCAATTCGCCAAAATGTGACTACAGATAGGCTAGAATATCATAAGACCTCTTGCAAAAGTCTTAAGTCGATCCTTGTACAGCAACATTTTTGAAGATTATCAACTACTAATAAATAATTAACTGAAAGTCCCTCCTATTATTGTTTCTATCGTTTGTTTTCGGATTTATGCAAGAGGTCTATATTAGTAGAGTTAAAGG
>NZ_CAIP01000011.1 GCF_000297435.1 Microcystis sp. T1-4
AATTAATTTTTGAGGGTTCAAAAACGGCAAAAATAAGGATTAAATTGCATAAAATCTGTAAATAGACCATTTAATTAATTATTATTCATTCTTAATTCTCCTGACTACTGACTACTGACTACTGGCTCCTAACCCCAACAACAATTTTTGATTTTTACAAGAGGTCTTATGAAAGTGCCTATTGACTGGAGGTAATACCGCGTTGACGTAATTGGTCGATAAAAAATTCTTCGAGGGAAGCACGAGCTAAATTAAGACTAATCAAGCGAGCATCCATACTAGGCAGGGCAGCCAGAAAAGCATCGGGTTCTCCCTGTAATTGTCCGTGCCAAAAATTATCGCGCCAATGTAAACCGAGTATCCATTGCTGTAGTTGCTCTTCCCTACCCCCCTGAACAATCACCTGATAGACATCAGCACGACCGAGAATTTGGTCGAGGGAACCGACACAGAGTAATTCTCCCCGAGCCAACAGGGCAATGCGATCGCAAATTTGTTCCACATCGGAGAGAATATGGGAGTTAAAAAAGATGGTTTTCCCCCGTTGTTTGAGGGATTGAATAATTTCCCGCACCTGATAGCGACCGATAGGGTCTAGTCCCGACATCGGTTCATCGAGAAAGACTAATTCTGGATCATTGATTAATGCTTGAGCTATACCGATCCGTTGCATCATTCCCTTAGAATATTGACGCAATTGCTTTTTCTGGGCGGTTTTGCGCTCTAATCCCACTAAATCCAATAATTCAGGAATGCGTTTTTTTTGCACAAAAGAGGGAATTTCAAAAATGCCGGCGATTAATTGTAGGAATTCCCAGCCGGTGAGATAGTCGTAGTAGTAGGCATTTTCGGGAAGATAGCCGATGCGTTGCCTGACCAAGCGATCGCCAATTGGTTGACCGAGAATCAAGGCCCGTCCGGAAGTGGGTCGGACAATCCCCAAAAGGGTTTTTAAGAGCGTGGTTTTGCCTGCACCGTTCGGGCCTAATAATCCAAAGGTTTCCCCCTCATGGACAATTAAAGTACAGTTTTTCAAGGATTCGATTTTTTTATTTAACCAGAATCCCGTCCGATAAGTTTTTTGCAAGTTTAACGTCTCTAGAACAGTTTGACGGGTGGTATTCGTCATTGTTTTGGAGTCATCTGAGACAGAATACATGGGTTTTACATCCCTTTTCCTACACTTTGCTTTTATTATTCCCAAATTGTCAGCAGTAATGTCACGGCTATCAAAATAGCACGATTTTGGAACCCAGAAAAATTCCAACCGGTCTTGAGAAGGGGTATCAGTGCAGTTCCGGGCTATGACAAGCTTTCTTCCCTGGCATTGGTGAGAATCGGGCGCTAAAATCTGTTAGACAGGTAACTTTGACACTTGAGCGGCAACTGGTACAATAGTGCGAACGCTTACGGAAACCAGAATCTTACACAAACACAGCATGAAACAACTCCTCAATTGCCTTAATTCCCTGACAGTGGCCAGTGTCGCCACTATCGCTTTGGCCTACCCTAGCATCGCTCAAGTTAATCTCTCCGTTTATCCCCATCCTTCCTCGTCGAACGAATCCATAGAATTATACGTTCCCCCGCCGGAAAACAATAATATCGATAATACCTGTACTCAATTGATCGGGGCAAATATCGATAAAATTATCGGTCAAGCTCCCAATCAGTGGGGTATATTAATCGAATCTCTTGATCGCCAAACGGTTATTTATAGTCATAACGCCGATCGCTATTTTATCCCTGCTTCTAATACAAAGTTATTTACCACGGCTGCCGCTTTACAAGTGATGAACCCGGAGACGACAATTCAGAAAAAATCCCTGCGCGATTGGGTTAATGTCACTAATCAGAGAAGTAATAATTTCTACGCTGACACTCTTTTTCGCTTTATCGGCGGTGCTAAAAATGTTACTGCCATTTTGGCACAATTGGGCATCAATCCCAGTGGTTTTCGTCTAGCCGATGGTTCGGGATTATCCCGCCGTAATACCGCTACTCCCCGCTCGATCGTGGAAATTTTGCGGGTGATGTATTATTCTCCTAATCGAGACACTTTCTATGCTTCCTTGCCGGTAGCGGGAATTAGTGGCACCCTGAGAAACCGGATGCGTCAGACGGCCGCTACTGGCACAGTTTACGCTAAAACCGGCACTCTTACCGGTGTGCGGGCCCTATCGGGTTATCTAGAAAACCCCAACCAAGGACCGATGTTATTTAGCATTATCGTTAATAATCAACGGGTTTCGGGACAGGCTCTGGTGAAAGCGATCGATACTATTGTTCTACAGATGACCGAATCTCGTTCCTGTCAAGCTCAGTAAATCTCTCGTAAAAATCCCCAATTGTCCTGATCAGCTGTCCGCGCATTTAAATTGCTTGTGGAGATGAGGCAAGAGTAAAGGTTAATAATAGCCATAATCTGCCTCAGTTTGGGTTTGGGTTTGGGGGGAGAGATATTCAAAATTAGAGGGATCTCGCAAGAAGCGAAATATTTCTTCTTCGAGACGATGAATTAGATAGGGTTCTATGGAACTAGAATCGCGTAAACAGGCTAAATAGCCTTCTACATATAGCCGGATCTCATCAAAACGTGAGCCACGGTGCCAAAGATCCACCATGTCATCGGTTAGTCTTTGATAGTAACGAATGGATTGGGTATCTTGGAGCATGGGCAGTAGAACAAAAAAGAGAGAGTGGGGGTAAGTGTTTATGGATCATCGTAGGGAGAATTGCTATTCTCGGTCCCCGATACCTCTATTGTACTCACCAAATCGGCAAAACACAGACAAGAGAATTTTCAGTGATCAGTAAAGGGTGTGGGGTGTGGGGTGTGGGGTGTGGGGAGAACAAAGCTGCCTTTTGCCTTTTGCATGAGCGCCTTTTGCATGAGCGCCTTTTGCATGAGCGCCTTCGTATAGATTATTCAGGGTTTCTTTGTCTTTTTGCCCGTTCAATTTCTGCTTGTAGTTCTGCTATTTGTCGCTGCAATCTTTCGCTTTCCCTATCATTAGCATCAATATTAATTGAGCTTTTTACCCCTGTTTTGGCATAGTTTCCCCGGCGAATTTGACGATAGGATTCCGAGTTAAACCATTGCTGTAGATACTGGACTCTTTCCACGGAGAAAGGATGGGTTAAAAAGGAACCATTACCGCCATTATAAATGAGAAATTTATAAATCTGGTTTAAGTTATCTTGGTCTAATTGTCGGTAGGCTTCCCCTTGGCGAATAAATTCTTCTAAGTTGCATTCATGCAGATATTTTTGACTTCCTCCTGCACATTTCATTAAAGTTCTCAGGACTAAATTTAAATCATCGGTAACTAATAAAGCGGCTCTGTCTGCGGATAATTCGGCTTTTCTGCGCCATTCATAAAAGGCATAAACTAGACCAGTAGTAATGGCTTTTCCTAGTCCTAAAGTGATGTCTCCAAGCAAATTAGCCGCCCCCATCACCCAAAAAGAAAGTTGAATTAAAATACTATGATCGCATTTTAAATGACCTAATTCGTGGGCAAGAATTACCCGAATTTCTTCTTCATCTAAGAGGTCTAAAAGGGCAGTATTAAAGACAATATAGGGATGTTCCGAACCCAAGGAATAGGCATTGGCTAAAGGGTTTTGACTGACATAAAGATTCGGTTCTGGGGACATATCTAAATCCCGCAGACATTGGCGATAGATGCCGTATAAAGTGGCGTATTGACGCGGGCCGACTTTTAGATCATTGCCCATTAATAAAATTTGCTGGGGACGTTCATAGAGATATTCGGAAAAACTTTTCGCTAATAAGTCAAACCCCGGAACTGATCTTAAGGCCTGTTCAGCTTGCTGATCTAGGGGATGTTTAAAAGCTTGACTAGAGATATCAGGATAAGTTGGCATATTAATAAAACCTCTTGTAAAAATCAAAAATTGTTGTTAGGGTTAGGAGTCAGCAGTCAGGAGTCAGAAGTCAGGAGTCAGGAGTCAGGATAATTAAGAATGAATAATTAAATGCTCTATTTACAGATTTTATGCCGCCATTTAATTCTTATTCTTGCCGTTTATGAAACCTCAAAAATTAATTATGCAAGAGGTTTATAGAATAAAAAAGTCAAAACTTGTCCTAAATTGATCCTATACGAATGCCTGATACATCTGCAAAATTGCGGATTCCAAAGTTGATTTGATTTCAGTGACATAGAATAGACCTGTGGGAGAAGTGAGCTTTATTTTTGTTAACTATCCTTAGCAACAATTCCTAGATTCGATAACAAAGCTTGCAGGTTAGTTTGCACGGTAGCGGGTTGGTATCTCTTAATAGTTTCTAGGGAATTATCGGCGAGTTTTTGCCACAACTCCCTATTATCATAGAGTTCGATCACTGCTTGGGCAAATTCCTCGGCAGTATCGGCAATTAAAACATCCTGATGGTCAATTAATCCCATACCTTCGGCACCAATTTTTGTGGTAATAGTCGGTAATCCGAGGGAAAGACTTTGACCTATTTTACCCTTCATTCCCGCACCAAATCGCAGGGGAGCGACAAAAATGCGACTCTTTTGGAAATAGGGTTCTACTTCGGGAACATAACCGGTGACAATCACTTGATCATTGGCTAATTCCTTCACTTCATCCTTGAGGTTACTTCCCAATAAATTAACGGTAATATCGGGACGGGATGCCCAAACTAAGGGCATAATTTCTAAACATAACCACTTAACTGCATCAATATTAGGAGGGTGATTGTAGCTACCAATAAATACTAAACCCGATCGCTGGTCAAAGGCAACTTTTTCAGACGGGGAAATTTCTTCATGAATATTGGGGATTACCCAAACATTTTTCACTCCTAAAGAGGATAAAACCTGCTTTTCGTCTTCCGTTACTACCACGGTTGCTTCCGCTTGATTAGCATAGTTTAACTCTAATTTCTGATAGGTTTGCCAACTCCAGCTAGTATTTTGATAACTGGGATCGAGATAGTCTTTTTGGCGTTTTAAACGTAGAAAATGCAGGTCAATTGTATCATAAATAATTGGCACTTTTGTCTTTAAGCGGATTAAATCCATATACTTATCGCACAATTCGGGCCGACACAACCAAACTCCATCGATCAGAGGTAAATATTTGATTAATTTTTCTTCTAGATTATATCTTTGCGGTGTGCCATAAATAACTTCAATTCCCAGCTGTTGCAGGACGGAAGTATAGGGTTGTTCAGGATAGCCATTATCGGGAAATAAAATCACTGAATAGCCTAAATTGAGCAGTAGCTTAAGAATATTTAATAAACGCACACAGCCGGATTCTCGATCGTATAGTGGAACGTAGGAATCGATGACTAAAATTGTCGGTTTTCCTTGTAAACGTCGGGCAGCTTTGGGTACATTATTAGCATCGTTATCTAGGTGTTTAGTTAATACCTTTGACCATTTTTCTCGAAACTTAGTTTGATTAATAATTTGATATTGTTTTGTCCCACTGGAAAGGTCTGTTCCCGAGGTAATTCCCTCGTAGTGAATGACGTTAGATTGGGGTTGATAGAGGACTTGATAACCCAATTCTCGGATGGCAAAACATAAGTCTGTATCTTCGTAATATGCGGGGATAAAGTCTTGACAAAAACCACCTAATTGCTTAAATAAATCCGTAGGAACTAATAAACTGGCCCCCGAACAATAGTCCACGGGACGCACATAATTATATTCCGGTTCCTCGGGACTATCTAAGCGTCCATAATTCCAACCATCGGCAGAATTCCAGATAATTCCCCCCGCTTCTTGTTGTTTACCATTAGCATAAATTAACTTGGAACCCACCGCACCAACTCCGGGATTATTGATAATTAATTTTACTAAACTTTCTAGACAATTTTCTAGAATTCTAGTGTCGTTATTGAGAAAATATAGGTATTGACCTTTTGCTTGACTAGCCCCATAATTACAGGAACGGATAAAACCAGAGTTTTCTGCATTAGTTAATACTTTAATTCCTTTAACTAAAGTTGCTAATTGTTCTAAAGTTTCATCGCTGGAAGCATCATTAACAATAATTATTTCATAAGCTAAATCAGAACTTAAGTTAACACTCAAGGACTCCAGACAGTTAAAGGTGTAGGCAAATTGGTTATAAACAGGAATAATAATCGAGACTAAAGGATTGTCACTACTGGCAATTTCTAGGGGCCGGAGTTCGGCTAATTTAGCACTTGCGATCACCTGTTCTTCAAATTCAGAGGAACTCTTTCCTGTGAGAATTTTAATAATTTTTTGTTTCGTCTTTTTGAGTGCTGGTTTCCATCCTTCCTCTTGGAGACTAAAGACAAATTTTTTAAGCAGTTTTTTAACTTTAAAAATAATCATTATTACCATAAATACTCCTCTAGAGAAAACCAATCTTGTGCTAAATTTAAATCTCTTTCTGCTCTAACAATAGCTCCTTCCTTTAATTGTTGCTTGAGGTAGTTTCTCTGTGGTTCCATAATATAAGTAGATGGGTGGAATTAAATATAAGATGAACGTAGGTTGGGTTGAAGCATGAAACCCAACGCCCGCATGGGTTACGCTACCGCTAACCCATCCTACAAATAATTGTGCCTCCCTACTTATAATTTAATCGCTTCATTAATTAAATTATTATATTCTTTTTCAGGATAATCACTACTTGCCAACCATCGATCGAGAAGTTGCATGGTATCTTCAGGGAGAGTTATCTGAAGTTGTCTGGCCATTTTTTCTTTCCTAACCATATCTAGACAATAACAATTATAAACCCCTAGAGCGATTTTAGTTGCTGTCGGGATAAATTCTCGGGGCTGCGGCGATTAATTTTTGGGTGTAGGGGTGTTGGGGATGGCTAAAAATCTGTTCAGTGTCACCCATTTCAACTATTTTACCCGCAGTCATCACCGCAATTCGATCGCAGAGGAATCTCGCTAACCAAAGATCATGAGTTATAAATAAATAAGTGAGATTAAATAACTTTTGTAACTCTAACATTAACTCTAAAACCTGTGTCTGAACACTAGCATCAAGCATACTAACTGGTTCATCACAAATAACTAATTCCGGACGAGTAATTAAAGCGCGAGCAATGGCTACTCTTTGCTGTTGTCCCCCCGATAACTCCCTAGGATAGCGTCGATAAAATTCCTCTGTTGGTGTTAAACCGACTCGATCTAACATTTCTAAAACCTGTTTTTTCGCCGTTTCTAGACTAATTTTTTGATGGATCAAAAGCGGATCGGCGATACTTTCTCCCACCGTCATTAGAGGATTGAGACAAGCGAGGGGATCCTGAAAAATCATCTGCATTAAGCGCCGTTTGGGACGCATTTTTTTCCCCGACAAAGGGGTTAAATCTTCTCCTAAAAATTCCACTTTTCCCCCGGTGGGTTTAATTAACTGTAATAGGGTTCGCGATAGGGTACTTTTCCCACACCCCGACTCCCCAACTAAACCGAAGATTTCCCCTCGATACAGTTCAAAATTCACTTCATCCACCGCTTTAATAAATTTCTTTTCTTTTTTGAAAAAACTATCTAAAAAGTTACCTTCTAGGGTATAATACTGTTTTAAATTATCCACCTTTAACACCGTTTCTTTGCCTTGAATTGCTGTTGATTTTTCCTCCCGTAACTGTAGGTGTAAAGCGGCGGCTAAAAGAGAACGGGTGTAGGGGTGTTGAGGTGTATTAAAAACTGTTTTTACCGCTCCCGATTCGACAATTTTGCCCCCCTTCATCACCGCTAATTGATCGCAATATTCTCCCACCATCGCTAAATCATGGGAAATTAACAATAATCCCATCTGTTCCTCGCTACATAAACGCTTTAATTCCCGCAGAATTTCCGCCGAAACTGTCACATCTAAACTGGTGGTGGGTTCATCGGCAATAATTAACTTAGGGTTTAATAATAAAGCTAAAGCAATGGCCACTCTTTGCCGCATTCCCCCGCTAAATTCGTGAGGATATTGGGACCAACGATTAGCGGGAATTTTCACTTTTTCTAGGACAGTACAAGCTTGATTTTTAGCTTGACGATAGGTTAAATTTCGTCGATGGGCTTGCAAAGTTTCCACACAATGATCGCCAATAGTCATCAGCGGATCTAGTCGCGTCATCGGATCTTGAAAGACTAATCCCACCGCTTCCCCACGAAACTTTTCTAACTGTTTGTTAGACAAAGATAAAAGCGATCGCCCTTCAAAGTTAATCTCACCTTCCACATGAGTGTGATTGGGTAATAACCTTAAAATAGCCTTACCGATAGTCGATTTTCCACAACCAGATTCACCTACTAATCCCAGAGTTTCCCCTTTGCCTATACTAAAAGATACCCCATCGATCGCCCAAGAGGGAGAACTTAATTCGGTTGGGTAGGCAATTTTTAGGTCTTTAATTTCCAACATGACGCGATCGGTAACGATAAAAGTTAGGACTTAGGGTCAAGTATGCCACACAAAGGGCGATCGAGCATTTAATCACTAATCGACAACTGCCCCTAACAAAACCCGACAATACCCCTTTAAAGTCGCCACTCGCTCGCTAATTATCTGTAAACGTTTCTCCCGTCCTTGCCGGGCCGAGGCCAAAAATAACCAATCCGTCTCCAGCAATCGCCAGGATCGATATAGTTCCGTCTGGACTACGCGCCAACGATTAGCCACCTCTGGGCTGAAATTGTCATCATTTAGTGACAATATCTCCCCCTCTAGACAGGTTTGTAAAGCTTGAAAAGATTGTAACCCCGTGGAAGCATCCCCATCCAGAAGGGCAAGACTGAAATCCTCCAGTTTTCTTAACAAAGATTTGTAGGCTTGATGGTAATTTGTCGGTAGCATCCAATACAAAGCGCGTTAGAATTTGTTACATAAGATTAACGATTTGCCGTCACGGTTGCAAGTCCTCTCTCCTCCCAATCAGAGACAAAAACTTAAAAGAATCGCGTCCTTTTCGCCGCTAAGTCCGATTCTAGTGTTAGAGAGTTAAGTAATCTGGCATCCCTTGGTCCTAATAATTTTCTAGTTACCCGTCTCCTTCACCCCTATTATCCCCCCGATCTAACCATGAACGCCATCACTGCCACCCAACCAGAAATACTCACGGCCCTTCCCCGGGCCACGCAACCGAAAAAAGCGTTAGTTTTACCCGATTGGCTGAAAGAATGCCTAATTACCTACGAAAACGACCCCCAGAATCCCGATAGCGATTTAATCTGTCGGGCCTTTAATTTCGCCCACAAACTCCACGAGGGCCAGTATCGCAAATCCGGGGAACCTTATATCGCCCATCCCATAGCCGTGGCGGGATTACTGCGGGATCTGGGGGGTGATGGGGCAATGATCGCGGCGGGATTCCTTCACGATGTGGTGGAAGATACGGAAGTCACCCCCGAAGAAATCGAGGCTAGATTCGGTGTCGAGGTGCGTAATTTGGTGGAAGCGGTGACAAAACTCTCCAAATTTAACTTTTCTAGCAAAACTGAACGGCAAGCGGAGAATTTTCGCCGAATGTTCCTGGCGATGGCTCAAGATATCCGCGTCATCGTGGTCAAATTAGCCGATCGCCTGCACAATATGCAAACCCTCGAACACCTCACCCCGCAACAGCAGCAACGCATCGCCCTCGAAACTAGAGAAATCTTTGCTCCTCTGGCTAACCGTTTAGGGATTGGCAGATTTAAATGGGAATTAGAGGATTTATGCTTTAAATACCTCGAACCCGATGCTTATCGTCAAGTCCAGTTATTAGTATCGGAAAAACGCATCGATCGAGAGTCCCGCATCGAAACCGTTACTAACACATTGCGGGAAAAATTGCAAGAAATTGGCATAAAAGTTCTTGATTTACAAGGTCGCCCCAAACATCTCTACGGCATTTATCATAAAATGCACAATCAGGGTAAAGAATTCGAGCAGATTTATGATATCGCCGCCGTCCGCATTATCGTCGAAACTAAAGAGGAATGTTATCGTTGTTTAGCCGTAGTTCACGACCAATTTACCCCGATTCCCAACCGTTTTAAAGACTATATCGGTTTACCAAAAGCTAACCGTTATCAATCCCTCCATACCACCGTTGTTGGTTTAAATGCCCGCCCCCTAGAAGTGCAGATTCGCACCCTAGAAATGCACCATGTTGCTGAGTACGGGATTGCAGCTCATTGGAAGTATAAAGAAACCGGTTCTAGTCACACAACTTTAACCGCCGCTGATGAAAAATTCGCTTGGCTGCGTAATCTTCTTGACTGGCAAAAAGACCTTAAAGATGGTCAAGAATACATGGATGGTCTCAAAAATAATTTCTTTGAAGAAGATATCTATGTTTTCACCCCCAAGGGTGATGTGGTAGCCCTGGCCCAAGGTGCGACACCGGTAGATTTTGCCTATCATATTCATAGCGAAGTAGGTAATCAGATGAAAGGGGCAAGGATTAATGGTAAATGGTCAGTTCTTGATGCTCCCTTGCAAAATGGTGATCTGGTGGAAATTCTCACCAGCAAGCATAGTCACCCTAGTTTAGATTGGTTAAATTTTGTCGTTACTCCTAGCGCCAGAAATCGCATCCGGCAATGGTACAAAAAATCGCGACGAGAAGAAAATATTAGTCGGGGTCGTGATTTATTAGAGAAAGAATTGGGTAAAACTGGCTTCGATGCCCTGCTGAAATCGGAACGAATGCAATCGGTGGCTAAACAGTGCAATTATGTGGCAGTAGAGGATTTATTGGCGGCCTTAGGTTACGGCGAAGTTACCCTAAAAAATGTGGTTAATCGTCTGCAAGAAACAGTTAAAAATCAACAGGAAATTTTAACAGCTAAAAATCCGCCCGATGTCCTAACTGATTCCCAATTGATTCTACCACCTTCTCCCGTTCAAAGGGCTTTACCCGTCAGTAAATCACCGATCGCCGGTGTGGAGGGATTAGTCTATCGTTTAGCCGGTTGTTGTTGTCCTTTACCCGGAGAAAATATTACCGGTATAGTTGCCCATGCGGGGGAAGGTATTGTTATTCACCGTCAGGGCTGCTCGAATGTGGAAAAAGCCGAAGCTGAACGCTTAATTCCTGTTAGTTGGAATCCTATAGATGACCAGGGACGTTATCCAACTTATCCGGTAAATATTCAGATTGAAGTGATTGATCGCGTCGGGGTTTTAAAAGATATTCTCTCTCGTTTAAGTGACCAAAATATTAACGTTCGCAATGCCGGAGTTAAGACTAATTTCGGTAAACCCGCTTTAATTTCCCTGAAAATTGAAGTAAAAGACCTGCAACAATTTGAACGCTGTGTTACTCAAATTAAGCTAATGAGCGATGTTTTAAACGTTCGTCGCATCAGTCAGGTAAAAAGCGATCGGGAGTAGGTTAAACCTAAAATTCCCGCTCCTATCCCCCAAACGCCAGAGCGCCTTAGCTTTTGAACTGGGATGCTGACACTGACTAAAACCATGATGGCAATATCGGCACTTTTTGTCACCGAACAGCGTAGGATCGATAATTAATCTGAGCGCGAAAATCCCTATGTTATTATCCCTACTCTCAGTCATCAGTTTTCTGATTAGTTTTCTGGTGGTTGCCCTGATTAAACAACGTTTTAGCCAACAATTGTTAGATATTCCCAATGAGCGTAGCAGCCATAGTCAACCCACACCTAGGGGGGGTGGACTCGGTTTTGTCGTCGCTTTTGCTCTGACCAGCGGCCTCGGTTATTTTCTCCTTCCTCCTTCCCTACCTTTTATTCCCCTCTGGTTATCCCTGACTCCTTTAATTATTATCGGCCTTCTCGATGATCGTCGCGGTATTCCCTCTAGTATTCGCTATTTAGTCCAGTTATCCTCCGCTAGTCTTGCGGTCACTTTTTTCGGTGCTTTTCCCCAATCGTGGCTATTAGATTTGGGTTTTGGCGGCAAAATTTTGGCTATTGTTCTCACAATTATCGGCCTGACTGCGATGATTAATTTTTATAATTTTATGGATGGTCTCGATGGCTTGGTGGCTGGCTGTACGGCGGTACAATTGGCATTTCTCGCTCTCTATTTTCAGCAACCAATTTTATGGCTTTTAGTGGCGGCTTTAGTCGGTTTTCTCCTCTGGAATTGGTCGCCAGCGAAAATTTTTATGGGCGATGTGGGTAGCACCAGTCTAGGGGCAATTGTCCCTATGGTTTTACTTAATTCCCAGGGCAATCAAAGTCAAGCTTGGTCAGCTTTAACTATCACTTTACCTCTGATTGGTGATGCTATTTATACCCTGATTTGTCGATTATTAAGAAAGGAAAATATCTTCCAAGCTCACCGCAGTCACCTTTATCAAAGATTACAAAAATCTGGCTTGTCTCATCCACAAGTAGCAATTATTTATATGGGGGTAACTCTCCTGATTGCTATTAGTGTTAACTACTTGGGAAACCTGGGAGCATGGCTGACTTTACCTCTGATTCTAGGATTAATTGTTCTCGGAGAAATTTATCTGAATAGGCGAGTTAGCGAGCATAATTTAGCGGTGACAAGAAAAGAATAAATTTTTTATCCCCATGGCTCCGGGAGTCAAACCTAGAGAATGTTAAAGGAACGTCGTAATTTAATTTAATCGTCCTAAAACCCTAATTAATTTTGCTTAGGTACTTACCAAATAGACCTCTTGTGAAAACTAAAAATTGTTGTTAGGTTTAGGAGTCAGTAGCCAGTAGTCAGG
>NZ_CAIP01000010.1 GCF_000297435.1 Microcystis sp. T1-4
ATATTTTCCCGTTTTCACTTTCTGTTCGATTAGATGCTCTTGTGGTGGGGGAAGATGTAGGTTCATAGGTATTAGGACTATCTACTGAGAAAATCAACTTGATCTTAATTTTAAGCTAAATATCGACAAAAAAAGCTCTCCCAGAAAAAGGAGAGAGGAGAGAACGAGTTAGAAAAAATTATTGATGTAACCATCCTTTCAGACGACGCGCAACTTGAGGACGACGTAATTTTCGCATCGCTTTAGTTTGAATTTGACGTACTCGTTCGCGAGATAAATTGAACATTCCCCCCACTTCCTCTAGGGTATAGGGTTGACTGGTAGCTAAACCATAACGGAGGGAGATAACATCTTTTTCCCGTTCCGTGAGAACATCACTTAAAACTGCGAAAATTTCTTGACGCATCATCATCTCATTCATTTTATCTTCGGGAAGTTGTAGATCATCATCTTCCAACAGATCCACTAATTCCGTATCTTCTCCTTTCCCTACACGATGATTTAAAGAGAGAGATTGACGACGCAATTGTAATAATTGCCGCAATTGTTCGGGAGTCATTTCTAATGCTTCTGCGAGTTCCCGTTCATTGGGATTGCGCTGTAAATCTTGCTTGAGAATGCGCTGCGCTTTTTTGAGTTTATTGAGTTTTTCGACAATGTGAATCGGTAAACGAATTGTGCGCGCATCATTAGCAATAGTGCGGGTGATTGCTTGTCGAATCCACCAATAAGCATAGGTAGAGAATTTATAACCTTTATTGGGATCGAATTTTTCGGCCGCACGGTTGAGTCCGATCGCACCTTCTTGAATTAAATCTAAGAAAGGAACACCGCGATTTAAATAGCGTTTAGCGATAGAAACCACCAAGCGCAAATTAGAACGAATCATTTTCCGTTTAGCTGTTCTTCCCCGATAAAGACGGTTTTCCAGTTGACGTTCATTATCTAATTCTAAAGCGATCGCCCATTCCGTTTTCGTCGGAGGACGATGTAAATTTTCTTGTAGTTTTTGGCGCACTTCTTCCGCTTCCATCAGAAACTTAACCGAGTAGGCTAGTTCAATTTCTTCTTCCGCATTAAGCAGTGGATAACGGGCCATTTCTTTAAAAAATGCCCCAACAGTATCTTCATTGCTGCCTTTATCGTATCCCGTTCCACTACCTGCACGAGTGTTTTTTAGGGTTTCCGGTAAAGGTTCAGTCAGCTCCTCGTCAGTTCTTTCAGCAAAATCCACGCTGTCTAGTTCTAAAGGATTTGTCTCCAGGGCAATGATTTGATTAAAATTATCATCAGAGGCTAGTTTAGAGATTTTCATAAGCAGTTATGGATGGAGTGGGGTTATAATAGCGGGGAAAAACTCAGTTTCCCCCAATGGGCTGATTGTTACATTGAATTTTCAGGGAGCAGATTTTTTAAACGTTTTCTTAATTAATGGCGGCAATTTCTGGGATATAATTGCGCGATTCTGTGTCGATGGTTACAAATCGCCGAACCAGACAATAAGATTTTCTGGTGAATGGGAGGAGCTTTTTGTGTTTCTACTCATACACTCTAACTAAGGTTTTTGGTATTTGACTAGGTAAGGATCACGCTTCTTAACAATCAAGATAGCAGTCAGCTTTTTATTACTATTCTTAGCTTTTTCTATTGAGAACCATTCTCACCTTTTGACTAACTATACTGGGATTTAATAGCTAATAGTCAATAGTTATCATTAACTTTATCAATGCTTAAGGGTGGATAAAAATTCTTTTGGGAAGACTTCACGGGCTAAAAATCAAAATTTGTGGGCAAAAAAGCAATATTTAAAGTGTTTTTAGAGAAAATTAACTGGTTTTATTCCCCTCAAGCTTTAAACTATAATTTAAATACCCCATTCTCCCCATCTCCCTATCACCCCATCTCCCCACTGACTATGCTCGATCGCTGTGCTACCCTGACTGTAGCGGAACCTCCCACACCTTACCAATTAACCACAACTGGACAACCGTGGTTAGAGGTTTTGGTCGATCGTCCTTATCCTAGAGATAGTCAAGAGGATCAGCAAATATTAACCTATAGTATCCCCGGGGATTTAACGGTAGAAATCGGCGATATTTTAAGCGTTCCCTTTGGTTCTCAGGTAATTGGGGGAATTGCTCTTAGATTTCTCGAAAATTTGCCCCCAGGACTAGAAGAGAATCAAATTCGTCCCGTGGAAGAGGTGATTGCTAAGGGTTTTTTTCCCGATAATTATTGGCAGTTATTAACGAAAATCGCCCAATACTACGCAACGGATTTAATCACCGTTGTTCGCGTCGCTTTACCTACGGGTTTACTGCGAAGTTCCCAACGTCGCATCAGATTAAAACCGGCAGCGATTCCCCCCGGTGCGGAGGTTTTTTGTACTCCCCTCTCCCGTCAGATTTTATCCCTGCTAAAAAATCAAAAAGAAGGCGATTATTCGGCGAAATACCTGCAAGAAAAAGTAAAAAATGCTAATTACGGTATCCGAGACTTAGTTAAGCGCGGTTGGGTAGAAAGTTATCTAGAAGCGCCCAAAAGTCCTAATATTAAACAAAAAAAAGCCATTACCCTGCTAATAACTGACTTTCCTGCTGATTTAACTGAAAATCAGCGCAAAATTGTCGAAATTCTCCGTCATCAGGGGGGAGAAATGTGGCTGCCAGAATTGGCACAACTCGCGGGGACCAAACATTTTAAACCGCTCATTGATAAGGGTTATGTGGTGATTGAGGATCGGGAATTTCTGCGCTTATCCTCGGCGATTATGAGCAGGGATCAACCAAAAACACTCACTTCTAGTCAAAAACAAGCCCTAGAAGCCATTCAAACCCTAAAAGGTGGTGAAAGCGTTCTCTTACACGGAGTGACGGGATCGGGTAAAACAGAAGTCTATCTACAGGCGATCGCACCAGTCCTAGCAGCGGGTAAATCTGCCTTGGTTTTAGTCCCCGAAATTGGATTAACACCGCAACTAACCGATCGCTTTGTGGCCCGTTTTGGCGATCGAGTCTATGTTTATCATAGCGCCCTCTCCCAAGGAGAAAGATACGATACTTGGCGACAGATGTTGACAGGGACCCCACAAGTTATTATCGGGACGCGATCGGCGATTTTTGCCCCTTTACCCCATCTAGGCATGATTATCCTCGATGAAGAACACGATAGCAGCTTTAAACAAAGTCAATTACTCCCCACCTATCACGCGCGTACCGTGGCTAAATGGCGCGCTCAATTAAACCATTGTCCCGTAATTTTAGGCTCGGCCACGCCATCCCTAGAAACATGGCTAGAATCCCAAGCTAATCCCCGTCTTTACCTATCTTTGCCCGATCGCATCCAAAATCGCCCCTTACCGCGGGTGGAAATCGTCGATATGCGAAGGGAATTGCAACGAGGCAATCGTTCCCTGTTTAGTCAATCCCTGCGTTCATCTCTGGACACCCTGCGCGACAAGGGAGAACAGGCAATTTTATTCGTCAGTCGCCGGGGACATAGTACCTTTGTATCTTGCCGAAGTTGCGGTTATGTGCTGGAGTGTCCCCACTGTGATGTCTCCCTCTCCTATCACCACACCGAACCGGGAGCGCAAGAATTACTACGCTGTCACTACTGTAACTATGGTCGCATTCATCCGAAACAATGTCCTGAATGCGGTTCTCCCTATCTGAAATTTTTCGGCACTGGCACTCAGCGAGTCACCCAAGAATTAAGCAAAGAATTTCCTGATTTGCGTTGCTTGCGTTTTGATAGTGATACCACCCGTAACAAAAATGCTCCCCGGGAACTATTAAAACTATTTACTGATGGTGAATTCGATGTCTTAGTCGGAACCCAAATGCTCACCAAAGGATTAGATATTGATCGAGTTACCCTAGTAGGAGTAATGGCAGCCGATGGCTTACTTTATCACTCCGATTATCGCGCCTCCGAACGCGCTTTTCAAACCCTCACTCAAGTGGCAGGGAGAGCAGGAAGGGGAGAAACAGAAGGAAAGGTAATTATCCAAACCTATACCCCCGAACATCCCGTGATTAGAGCAGTACAAACCCACGATTATGAGGGTTTTGTCGAGACGGAATTAATGCAGAGAGAGGGTTTAAATTATCCTCCCTACGGCAGTTTAGTCTTAATTCGCTTTAGTGGTTTAGATGGGGAAGCAGTGCAGAAAAGTGCCGAAAATGTCGCAGAGGAATGTGTTAATAATTTCGGTCCCGATTGGGATATTTTAGGACCTGCACCCGCAACAATTATGCGCGTGGCTAACCGTTATCGCTGGCAAATTCTGTTAAAATTATCGGGAGACAAGACTGATATCGGTCGTCTTTTTCTTGCTCTGAAAAGCTTAGTTTTACCCAAGGTAAGTATGGCGATCGATGTGGACCCCTTAACTATAGAATAATCAAGGATGGACAATGGGATCGCCATTGCTCACGGATGCAACCAGTTATCTAAATCTGTCAAAGTGTCAAAATCTAATAAAGCGAGTCCTAAGTCTTAAACCTCTTGCATAATTAGGGC
>NZ_CAIP01000009.1 GCF_000297435.1 Microcystis sp. T1-4
CATAATTCATAATTCATAATTCATAATTTCTCATAGCTGTTATAATTAGATAAATGTCCCAGCCAGGGTAAAAACTATGACGACTCTCGACATTTCAGCAGAAGTTACCTGTCCCCCCACCGATTTATGGAGTGATGAACCACCCTTGGAAAGTGATTTACACCTGCAACAGATCATAATTCTCCTCAATTGTCTAGAATTATTATGGCAAGAGAAAAACGATTACTACGCTTCCGGTAATCTGACTATCCACTATAACGAAGAACAACTGAAAAAGCGTGATTTCTGTGGTCCTGATTTTTTTGTGGTTTTAGATACAGAAAAACGTCCCCGCAAAAGTTGGGTGGTTTGGGGAGAACAGGGTAAATATCCCAATGTGATCGTGGAGATTATTTCCGATTCTACGGCCAATATTGACCGCACTAAAAAGAAAATTCTCTACCAAAATACTTTTCGCACTCCTAATTATTTTTGGTTCGATCCTAATACCTTAGAATTCCAAGGATTTACGATACTTGAGGGACAATATCAAGCTATTTCTCCCAATGACCGGGGTTATCTATGGAGTGAACAGTTAGGATTATATTTAGGCATATTTGACCGTAAACTGCGTTATTTTACCGCCGATGGTCAATTGGTTCCCACTCCCCAAGAAGCTGAATTACAGCAAAGACAAGCAAAGGAACAGATTCTTTTAGAAAAGGAACAGATTCTTTTAGAAAAGGAACAGATTCTTTTAGAAAAGGAACAGGAACGACAGGCAAAAGAACAGGCTCTTTTAGAAAAAGAACAAGAACGACAAGCCAAGGAAAGATTAGCGGCAAAATTACGAGAATTAGGCATCAACCCCCAGACAATTTAGCCAGTTAAAATCTGCAAACGGCCATCAATAAACCCTAGGGTAAGCGCATCTAAAAATGTAGCGAATTATACAGACATTTAAGACAAGTAATAATAGCAAATCCGTTGAGTATAGGCTACTTAGGAGGATAGGCAAAAGGCACTCATGCAAAAGGGAATAAATAATCAGTTTTTAATAACCAGATTTAGTATAAGGTGTGGGCAAGAGGCATGACAATTTGTCAGCTTTCCTTCCCTGGAGAGGACTTTTAGAGAATGATAGTTGTTGTCCCACTGATTCGCGATCCTCTCATATTCCAAGGATTTGCTCCCACCCACGAAATTCAGTTTTACCTGAGCAGTTTACCTGACTATAGTCCCAGAATTGCCCTGGCTATTCGCCTGCACTGGGGTGTTGAAAATTCCTGACATTGGACGCTCAATGTCACTTTTGGGGAAGATGCTTGTCGTGTCCGCTCTCGGCAGGTCCCAGACAATCTGGGACTGGTGCGGCGTTTTGCTGTCAATACCCTCAACCGAGAATCTACCTTCAAGCGCAGCCTCAGGCAGAAGTCAAAGCGGGCAGCGATGGATAATGATACTAAATCTGGTTATTAAAAACTGATTATTTATTCCCCTTTGCATGAGTGCCTCTCCGCATAACTAGCCTGTACTCAACGGATTTAGTATGATTATATGCTTACCCTGCTGGTGGCTGGCTTACCTGCTTGCACTCAAGAGCTACAATCTAGCTGTCAATAGGTTTTGAGATGCGCTGACCCTGCTTATCACCCTATCACCCTATCTCCTGTCCCCTGTCTCCTGACAGTTTTTAAATATTTTTCCACATCAGCAAAGAGCGAGTTTGAAAGCCGAGATTTTGGTAGAGATTGAGAGCATTGTCGTTATTGATGAAAACTTGTAAACCGATGTGGGTTTGTCCGCGACTTTTTGCCCAATCCTTAGCTTCATCGATTAGTGCGCTGGCGATACCTTGGCGACGATGCTGGGGATCGACGTAAATTAGGAAAATATGACCATAGCGATCGCCTGTCACCTGATCGACGGCGCTCCCCATCCAGAGACAAGCGATCGCCGTTTGTTGTGCTTCGACGATCCACAGGGGAGTATCGAGGCCAAAAAACTGTCTGACTGTATCAGCTAGATGGGAGAGGTTTTTTTGTTCGGGAAAAAATTCTTCATAGGTTCGGGTCAGAAAATTAATGAGTAGATAGCGATCGCCCGCTTTTCCCAGTCGCAGCCGATAATTTTCGGGAAGGTTAGCCATGCCAAGGATAAGAGAAAATTATGCCCAGGGATGGCTCGATCGGAGCGGGTGCCGCTAAATCTGCCGGTAAAAAAATCCGGATGCCAGTAGCAGCCAGAGCCACTAAAAACACTAAGATAGTCAGGAGCGGGGCGATATATTGCCGGAAAAAAGCCATAATTATTTGATCTCTAAACTGCTGTTCTTTCTATTTTAGGGATTGCGGAGATATCAGCAATTTTTTTTCCTAAAAATTCGTCTAAAAAAAAGTGACCGGCATACCGATCACCAAAAACCGACAACTAGACTATGACTAAACACCGATTAAATCTAACGAAGGTGCAAATAGGCCGCCTCCGCCTCCAATTGACGCACTAGAG
Organism: Microcystis sp. T1-4; assembly: GCF_000297435.1. Taxonomy (GTDB): domain Bacteria; phylum Cyanobacteriota; class Cyanobacteriia; order Cyanobacteriales; family Microcystaceae; genus Microcystis. The sequence goes on from NZ_CAIP01000009.1 coordinate 2,488, forward strand.
CCTCATTTCCCTGCGCTCTAGCTACTTCCAGTCGGTGTTGTAAATTTCTGCGGAGTGTTTCTCTATGAGCGACGGTGGCCTGTGTTAGGACTTGCTGACGATTTTTGTTCATGATGGACAGACTTTTGAGCGACTTCACTTACCTTATATCTAAATCATAACATTCTCCTTGGTAAACTGTATCTTTAGTTACTGAATTTAGCGTTAAGATTTATTAACAGTGTTGGCCACCCTAGGGACAAGTCGATGACGGAAAAGGCAATAATAACCCTTACTAGCGATTTTGGACTACAGGACGGTTATGTGGGGATTATCAAGGGAGTAATCGCAGGAATTGCCCCCCATGCTCGCACGATCAACCTGAATCATCAAATTTCGCCCCAAGACCTTTACGCTGGTCGTTTTATTCTCCTGAATGCCTATCAATATTTTCCCCAAGGCACTATTCATCTGGCAGTTATAGATCCGGGGGTAGGAAGCAAAAGACGCGGGGTAGGGATTCGTTTTGCCGGTGGTTATTTAGTCGGGCCAGATAATGGTTTATTTAGTGGCATTTTAAGCCAATCTCCCGCTATATCTGCCGTTAATCTCAATAATTCTTCCTATTGGCGCACCCCTAACCCTAGCACTACTTTTCACGGTCGTGATATTTTTGCTGCTGTGGCCGCTTATTTAGCCCGGGGAGTACCCCTAGAAATGTTAGGTGAGATTATTGATCCCGATAGCTTGCAACAATTAGCGATCGCTGTTCCGCAAATCGAGGAAGATAAAATTAGGGGTCAAATTCAATATATTGACATTTTCGGCAATTTAATCAGCAATATTGCCGATTATCTCCTAGAAGGAAAAAATTGGTCGGTGCAGTTAGGACCAAACATTATCCCCGCAAAAAACACCTACAGTGATGTTGCTTCGGGGGAAATAGTCGCTTTTATCGGTAGTCACGGGGGGTTAGAAATTGCCGTCAATAGTGGCAGCGCTCAAAAGCAATTACACCTAAATATTGGCGATGCGATCGAGGTTAGAATAGATAGGAGTCAGTGATCAAAACTGATAACTGATAACTGATAACTGATAACTGATAACTGATAGAGCCTTTTAATCAATTATCATACTAATATCTAACCAAGTAGAACGGGTAATCGGGGCGCTAGTAGAAATATAATCTACTCCTGTTTCGGCAACGTTGCGAATGCGATCAAGGGTAATATTTCCCGATGCTTCTATTTTGGTTTTACTATTAAACTTGCGGATCATCTCCACAGCAGTTTGCATCATTTCTAAATCCATATTATCTAACATAATGATCTCTACCTCCTGCTGCAGGGCCTGATTCACTTCTTCTAATTGGCTGGTTTCTACCTCAATTGTGAGAGGATAGGGCATATTTTGCCGTACACGACGCACTGCTTCCTCGATGCTGCCGGCTGCTTGAATATGATTATCTTTAATCATAATTGCATCATCTAACCCCAAACGATGGTTGATTGCGCCACCGATACTGGAGGCATATTTTTCTAAAATTCGCAATCCGGGAGTAGTTTTGCGAGTATCCACCAATCTTGTCGATAAATCGGCAATTTTCTCCACATACTGACGAGTGGCAGTAGCAATCCCACTCAAGCGCATGGCAAGATTTAAAGCGACTCTTTCCCCGATTAACAGCGCATCGAAAGAACCTTCTATCTCGGCAATAACCTTAGACTTAGGGCAGAATTCCCCCTCGGCAACGGTGGGGGTAAAATGAATAGTGGGGTTAAGCAGTTGAAAAACGCGTTCAGCTACGGGTAAACCGGCAATAACACCCGCTTCCTTGGCAATCCAAGTGGCTTGACCGATTTTAGCATGACCGAAGAAAATTGCTTGGGTGGTGCGATCGCCTCTACCGAGATCTTCTCGTAACCAGTTTTCTAACAAGGGATCAAGGACTAATAGGGGCGGTAACATAGGATTTATCGAAACAATCGGGACGTATTTATTTTAAGTCTAGGAAGGTTTGACCTTTTTGTAAACTTTTTTTAATCGAAACTTATCCCTTCATAGATTAACTCGATCGCACAGTGAAAATCGAGACTAGATAGAATAATTTCTTCCCCTTGACTATAAGCGCAGTAAAACCAAATTTTACCTTCACCGCGGCGATAAACCTCAACAATGATCGATTCGACATCGACTAAAACGTATTCTTGTACACTGGCAATCTGACGATAATATTGTAACTTTTTAGTGCGGTCATAGTTTCCTGTGCTAGGGGAAAGCACTTCAATAATCACTTGTGGATGTTGAATAAAATGACGAGATTCTCTATCCCTAGAATCGCAACTAATCACCAAATCGGGATAAAAATAACGACCATTATTATCTTGTACCTTCGCATCAGATACATTCACCCGACAGCCTCGCGGACGGAGATGAGAATATAAAGTTCTGTAAAAATTCAAGGTAATATCATTATGAGCCAGACTACCCCCAGTCATGGCGACAATTTCCCCATCAATGTATTCATGGCGCAATTCCTGTGTAGCCTCCCATCCTAGATACTCTTCCGTGGTCATTCTTTCTGGGTATTGAGGTTGAGAGATCATTTTTCTTTTTCCTTGTCAACTAAATACAGTGTTTATCATAAAGATGAAGTGTAACCTAATTTTGTATCGACTCCTAACGACCGAACACTGGTTCCCCAAAACGAAAACTTTGTATCTCGCCACTAAGACGACTGCTATAAGCGGCGACTGATTACCCTAATGATAAGATGGAGAGAGAAAGCATTATTGTCGCAGGTCGCTAAGATGACGAAAACAGTTGCCCATATCATGACTCCCAATCCCATCACCGTCACCGCTAACACTTCTCTATCCGAAGCAGTGAAGATTTTGGCCGAAAAGCGCTTTAGTGGTTTACCCGTGGTAGATGACAATATGCGACTGATTGGGGTTATCTCCGAAACTGACCTTATGTGGCAGGAAACGGGAGTAGAAGCTCCTCCTTACATTATGCTCCTCGATAGCGTCATCTATCTACAAAATCCTAGCCGTCACGAGAAATTACTCCATAAAGCTCTCGGTCAAACCGTGGGGGAAGTAATGACCGATAAACCTATTAGTATCACAGCTGATCGCCCTTTGAAAGAAGCGGCCTCGTTAATGTATGATCGTCATGTGCGTCGTTTACCGGTGATTGAGGAAGAAACCCACAAAGTAATCGGTATTATCACCCGCGGCGATATCATTCGCGATATGGCAAAATCGGAAGCATAATTGCTTTTTTAGGGCAACAATTAACTAACAGGTCTTGGACAAATGAATCAATCTCAGGAAACGGTTACTTATTCCCTAGAAACTATCTTGCTGCGGATTGAGGGAAAAATCGATTTTTTACAAAAAGATGTGACGGATTTAAACGTAGGACAAGCAGTGTTAACGGGAAAAGTTGAGGGAATAGAAAATCGACTAAACTCATTAGAAGGAAACCAAAAATATCAGGTTTGGGCATTAATTGTCCCCCTAGCTGCAGCAATTGTGAAAACTTTTTTTCTGAGCGCTAATCTCTAAATTCTTATTTCCCTTGCAATTTCTCTAAAAACCCTCAGGATGAAGCGCCGTCAATTTCTCACTAATTCCGCCCTAACTGCTGTTAGTTTTTCCCTAATTCCTAGAAAAATTGTTAGCACTAATTTTCCTCTGATTAAACCGCCAAATCTACAACCAGGGGACGGAGTGGGTATTATTAGTCCGGCGGGGGCAACTTTTAAAGAAGATGATTTGAACATAGTTATCGAAGCAGTTAAATCCCTAAAATTAGTCCCACAAGTTGGTGAATACGCTTTAGATCGTTATGGTTATTTAGCTGGTAAAGATAGGGAGCGAGCGTCGGATATAAATAAATTTTTTGCCGATGATAATATTGCCCTAATTTTACCAATTCGTGGCGGTTGGGGCAGCGCTCGTTTATTACCTTATCTCGACTACGATTTAATTCGTCGTCATCCTAAAATCATCTGTGGTTTCAGTGATATAACCTCTTTATTATTGGCTATTTATGCCAAAACTGGTTTAGTTACTTTCCATGCTCCCAATGGCTTTTCTAGTTGGCGCACTGCTCAAACTGAAAGCTTTCGACAAGTGTTATTTTCTGGGGAAAAGTTGACTTTTAGAAATCTTCCTGATCCCGATGATGCTAATCGTTTAATGCAGGTAAAAAATCGAATTCAAACCATTACTAAAGGTCAAGCAAAAGGTAAATTAATCGGTGGTAATTTAACCACTTTAGCCTCGATCGCAGGTTCTTCCTATCTACCAGATTTTACCGGAGCTATCCTATTTGTAGAAGATATTGGTGAAGATGTTTATGAAATAGATCGCCTGTTAAATCAATTAAAATTAGCGGGAATTTTCGATAATTTAGCGGGGTTTATCTTCGGTCAATGTAGCAATTGTAGCGCCGATAGTAACTATGGTTCCCTGACTTTAGAAGAAGTGATCCGAGAATATATTCAACCCTTAAAAATTCCCGCTTGTTTAGGTTTAATGATCGGACATTTGGAGATTATCGAGACTCTGGCTATTGGTATTGCAGTAGAATTTGATGCTAATCAGGGAACAATTACTATGTTAGAATCGGCGGTTAGTAAGTAGGTGTTAAAGCCTCAAAAACTGTTCTGGCGTTCCCACTCCAAGACTTTTTCAGCAGCTCCTATATTAATTTTTGGGGTACTGATAAGTAGTTGGACAAAAGTAAAGTTAACTGTGGGGTAAGGAGTCAGTGCCGATGAAAAAATTTTCACCCCCACAGATGAAAGAGGTTTCTTTCCCCACACCCCACACCCCAGATCCCAGACCCTACACCCACTTTCCAGTCAGAGGAATGTAGCGAAATATACGGAGCGATCGAGCCAATTTGTAATATATGTGGCCTATAGAATAGGATGATGCGAGCCTAGTCCATACTTGCATCGGGAGGGAACCGTGACGACTTTTCTGGCTTCGCTCAATTTACCGCTTTCGAGTTATCCCGCTGCTAATCTTCAGACCGGGGAATGGACGTTTCCCACACTCTACTCGACTCTGGCTCCCGCTGCCCTAGCAGATTTAGTTTTTTCTCGTTACGAGATTGAAGTGCCGAAAAATTGTCAATTTTGGCATCGGGGTTTAAGTGATGTGTATCTCCTCGAAACCTTGACTACTCCCTACATTTTGCGCGTGTCTCACTGCCATTGGCGCAGCAAAATGGAAATCGACTTCGAGTTAGAATTATTAGATTATCTTGATCGCTCTCAGGTTCCCGTCGCCGCGCCAATTCGCACCAAAAACGGTGATTTATCCGTAGAAATTAAGGCTCCGGAAGGAAAACGTTACGCCGTCCTTTTTCCCTATGCTCCTGGAGGAATTGCCATTGGCGACATAGATATAGAACAAGCCTATCATTTAGGGGCGATCGTGGCTAATTTACATCGGGTGACAGCAGATTTTCAAACCCTAGCCTATCGTCATCCCCTCAACCTCAAATATCTTCTCGAGGATTCCCTGCAAATTATCGCACCTTTTCTGCACCAACGACCGAGCGACCTAGAGTGTGTCTTAGAAACCATTGGGGAAATAGAGGAAGAAACCGCTAAATTACCGACCGAATCTCCCTATTGGAGCATTTGTTGGGGCGATCCCCATAGTGGTAATGTACACATCACCCCTGATAATCAGATGACCCTATTTGATTTCGATCAGTGCGGTTATGGTTGGCGAGTTTTCGATATCGCTAAATTTCTGCAAGTTTCCCTACAATCTGGTTTAAATCGCCGGGTTCGCCATGGTTTTATTCAAGGTTACGATGAAACAGTACCTTTAACCGATGGTGAATTATCTTGTCTTCAGTATCTCACCCAAGCGGCCTATATTTGGTCTTGGTCAATTAGCTTAAATAATCTGCGTTTAACCGATTATAGTCGTCTCTGTGCCAATTATTTTAGTAGCCGTTTGGCCATTCTCAAGCGTTTAAGAACCCAAGAATGGGAATTATTCTAAGCAGCCTTAATCTTGTCGGTGACAGCAGCCTCAACTAACGAAGATAAACTTTCTTGCTGGTCAATCGCCAAACCGGGGATCGATCCCTGTATGCTGGTAAGTATAGATAATCACTAGGTAAAGATTTTCTTCTTCATCTGCCAAAAGTGAAGCGAGCTTTACCGCTTTTGAATACTCCCTGACAGCCTCACAGACAGATGGTATTATGTCTAGAAGAAAGAAGAAGTTTCCCTGTGGTCATAAGGGTTATGGCCAAGTCTGCCATCATTGCGCTCAACTAGATGCCGCTTGGGAAGAAAGAAAACGCCAAAAAAATGCCTGGGAAGCCACTTTTTCCCAGGATCCAATCGATTTGCGGGAATTGCCGAAAAATGTGGTAATTAAAGCCAGGGAAATCCTGCAAGGATTGCAAAATCACCGCAATTATCGAGATTTCCATGGTAAACGATTGCGACACGATCGCTTTATTATCAGTATCCCCGTTACCCGCAATTATCGCCTCATCTGTCGCGACCACGGCAATCTTCTCGTCCCGGAAGCGGTGATCTCTCACGAGGATTATAATGTCTGTAAACCGGGTAGGTGAAGCTAATCTTTAGTTTGTCTCAGAAGATTTATCGCTGTTTATGTCTCCCGAAAATCCGGCAGCCAATTTTCATCGAGAATCTCCTCTAGACTAGCTAACAATTCCCCGGGGAAAATACTGGCATCTAATTGGGTTTCGTCAATAAGCAGATGGCGAGCATCGAGATAACATTCTTGCAAAATTTCCCTTAAATAGGACTTTAAACTGGGACTATCTTCTAAAAGATCGGCAATTTGTAGGCGAAAATTTCTGATTTCTTTTTTCCATGCTGCTTGATTGTAATCTCGTTGCGATTGCCAGTAAGTTAACTTTAGTAAATGCTCTAAAAGTCGAGTTAAGAGACTCTTAAGCACTCGTCGATTATTTTTACCCAAATCTGCTAACTCCTCTAATAAATTCGGCCAATCTACTGCTTGAAAATCCCCCCGACGTAATTGGTTGATAGTGGACTCTAACCAAAGTTGATAATCGCTATCGTAGAGATTGGAAATGGTAATATTCATCATTTTTTACTCCTTAATTTCACTGTTCAGAATTATTGCTGATAGCTTCCCAATCCGGCAACCAATTTTGATCGAGAATCTCCTCTAGACTAGCTAACACTTCCCCAGGGAAAATACTGGCATCTAATTCGGTTATATCAATAATTATCTCCCGAGCATCGCTGTAACATTCCTCAAGTATCTCGGATAAATAGGGTTTGAGACTGGGACTATCTCTCAGTATTTTCTTGATTTGTTTCCGAAAGGTTCTAATTTCCCCTTTCCATGCTGCTTGATTATAATCTCGTTGGGATTGCCAGTAAGTTAACTTCAGTAAATGTTCTAAAAGTCGAGTTAATAAACTTTCTAATGCTCGTCGATTATTTTTACCCAAATCTGCTAACTCCTCTAATAAATTCGGCCAATCTACCGCTTGAAAATCCCCCCGACGCAATTGGTTGATAGTGGACTCTAACCAAAGTTGATAATCGCTATTGTAGAGATTTTGGATGGTAATATTCATGATTTTTTACTCCTTAATTTCACTGTTCAGAATTATTGCTGATAGCTTCCCAATTAGGCAACCAATTTTCATCGAGAATCTCCTCTAGACTAGCTAACACTTCCCCGGGGAAAATACTAGCATCTAATTGGGTTTCGTCAATAAGCAGATTGCGAGCATCGAGATAACATTCCTGCAAAATTTCCCTTAAATAGGACTTTAAACTGGGACTATCTTTGAGAATTTTTTTGATCTGAATCCGAAAATTGCGAATTTCTTTTTTCCATCCAGCTTGATTATAATCTCGTTGGGATTGCCAGTAAGTTAACTTCAGTAAATGTTCTAAAAGTCGAGTTAATAAACTTTCTAATGCTCGTCGTTCACTTTTTCCCAAATCCGCTAACTCCTCTAATAAATTCGGCCAATCTACCGCTTGAAAATCCCCCTGACGTAATTGGTTGATAGTATTTTCTAGCCAAAGCTGATAATCGCTATCGTAGAGATTTGGGATGGTAACTTTGATCATTTTTGAAATGGGAAAAAATCAGGAGTTAAGCTGCAGGTAAGTAGTCGTGCAAAATTAATTTCCTAGTCGAGACAGGAGACGGGGACTCCGGGACAGCTATCAGGGATCAGATTTGAATTTTTAGTTTACTGTTTACTGGTCACAGCAAAAAGCTTTTCGCTGACGGGTGACGGCTTGGATGTGTAATTAATTTTGCTTAGGTACTTATCTAAACTATAGAAGAAATTTGGGGCTAATCAATTAGCTAGTTTTGCCAGTTTAGCCGAATTATCCTCTCAATCACATCTAACTGCGAAAAAACCGCCAAAAAGAGTGATAATAAACCTAGCTACTCCCAGAGTAACAAGGAAAGCCCGATGGTGAAAACAGTAATAGGTGTCGATTTAGGTGGAACTGCGATTAAAATTGGTAAATTTGACCAAGAGGGCAATTGTCTCGAATCTCTCACCTTGCCCACTCCCCAACCCGCTACACCCAAAGAAGTTGCCCATACCATACATCAAGGCATTTGTCAAGTAAATTTAGATAAAAGTTGTCAAGCCATCGGTGTGGGAACGCCGGGGCCGGCGGATGCTCAGGGAAGAATTGCCAAAATAGCGATTAATTTGGCAGGATGGCGGGATATTCCCCTCGCCGATTGGTTAGAAGAAAGCACGGGAATGCCGACAATTTTAGCCAACGATGCCAATTGTGCCGGTTTAGGGGAAGCTTGGTTAGGAGCGGGCAAACGCTTTCAAAACCTCATCCTGTTGACCTTGGGGACGGGAGTAGGAGGGGCAATTATCCTCGATGGTAACTTATTTGTGGGCAGCAAGGGAACAGCCGCAGAATTAGGCTTAATAACCCTCAATTTTGACGGTCCATTGTGCAATAGCGGGAATCAGGGTTCCTTGGAACAATACGTCTCCCGGCAAGCTATTCGCCGGATGACCGGCAAAGAACCGAAGCAATTGGCAGAATTGGCCGAAAAAGGCGATCAAGAGGCTTTAAAATTCTGGCAGCGTTACGGTTGTTTACTGGGGGCTGGTATTGCCAGTTTACTCTATGTTCTCACCCCAGAGGCGGTAATTATCGGCGGCGGCATTAGCGCCAGTGCTAAGTTTTTCTTTCCCTCTCTGCTCACAGAAATCGAAAGACGGGTTTTACCTAGTTCCAGAGAAGGATTAGAGGTATTAACGGCCGAGTTAGGTAATCGCGCCGGCATGGTGGGGGCTGCTAAATTAGCTTGGCAATTAGTGGACTGCCGCGGGGAGTCTATTATGGGGGGGGACTGACTTAATCGTGAATAATTAAATGGCGATCGCAATCGCTGCTCACCGCTCCCTGACGCTGAAATTCCCCTAATAAACGGGTTATCGTTACCCTGGTGGTACCGATAGCATTGGCGAGATTTTGATGGGTTAAACGGATCTTTAAACGACTGCCTTGGGCGATTGGTTCTCCCATTTCCCGCTTTAATAACTGTAGTAACTGCTGGAGACGTTCCTCCACTCGTTTGATTCCAGCGATCGCCAGTAGCGATTCCGTTTGTTGTTGACGACGGATCATTTGATTTAACATCATCCTAGTTAATTCCACCGAGTTTTCCACTTCGGCGATCGTGTACCATTTTAGGTACAGTTCCGACAAGGCCCTGGCGTGATAGGATTCCAGATGGGTCAAATTTAAGCCAAAAAAGTGGGATGAATGGGCCCAGCCTAGTAAAATTTCCTCTCCACTCTCAGATACTTGACTTAGTTGCGCCATACCCCGATAAACTTGCCAGACTCCATCAACCACCAGAGGAATATTTTCCCCGCGATCATAAAAATGCAGCCGACGACTCTCGCTATAGTCTTCTCGGAAGGGTGAGACATTGGGATTATAGGTCAGCAACATGATCGAAGTTCTCCTGGGTGAAGGAATAGCAATTTTAACCCCACTTTACTGTATCAAGGTAAACATTAGGTAATCCCCAGATTAACAGTTATCAGTTATCAGTTATCAGTTATCAGTGGGTAAGTCATCAGTTGGCTCTCCCAGCTTTGGTGGGTAAAATGTATTCTAAGATACATTTCTCAAGAGCGAGGGGGTGGAACGAACCACAAAGACACAAAGGACACAAAGATCGATCGATCCTATGTCAATTAAACTTATCACACAGAACCTAGAAGAGCCATCAGTTTTCAGATGTGATACTAAATCTGGTTATTAAAAACTGATTATCTATTGCTCCTATTGCCTATTGCCTATTGCCTATTGCCTGTCCTCATAAGTAGCCTATACTCAACGGATTTAGTATGAGTTATCAGTTCACTGATTACTGATTACTGTTCACTGTTCACTGAAATAACTTCCCCATTTCCCTCTCCCGCAGCTGAAAAACCTCAAGATTATTAATTTAAAGCATCTTTAAGAGCCGTGCGAGCGGCCAGATGATTGCGAGTCGAGGTGAGAATTTCCGATTCTCGTTGCAGACGACTAACTGTATCGAGCATTTCCAATAAAGCCTGTTGTTCCCCGGCCACACCGTAGAGATTACCCGCCACCCAGTAGGATAATTCCAGGGGAAGACTAGGCAAATCGTCGGGGAGTTCAATTTTTTGAGCGGTTAATTTGGCTGAGAGATGAACCACATCCCGCAGCAGTCGATCCACTTCTTTGGCCAGAGGTCGCAGATCTTGGGTGGTGGGGACATCTTCAATCCACTCCACTAAACCGACACGATAGGGTTTTTCCCGGACGTATTCTAGGACACGGAAGCGCTGTTGACCGATGGTGAGAATTTTTAACCGGTCGTCCGGGAGACGTTGACAACGGACAACTTCGGCACAACTGCCGACTTTAGCGATTTCTCCCGTGGCCGGATCTACCATTAAGACCCCAAAACGGCGATCTTCTTCCAATATCGTATTCATCATAATCCGATAGCGAAACTCGAAGATGTGCAGGGGCAGGGGACGACCCGGGAATAAAACAACTTCGGGTAGGGGAAAGAGGGGTAATTCTCTAACGGCAATGGAAGAAGTGGCCATAGGTTTAGTAAAAAAAAACCGATCTTTTCTTATTTTTACACAATACCCCCTGAACCGCTAGGCAAGGGCAAGAGACTCCGAGCCAGTATTGAGGGGTCGGGAGATTGCCTTTATTTAGGGTTTATCGATTTTCAGGTGGTCAACTACCTAATTTTCAGGGAAAAAGTCCCTGAATTTTCCCCTCGATCCCCGCAATGGCTGGCACTTTTTGAGGAGAAAAAAGTCTAAAAGTCTTATCCAACAAGGTTTTTAGATTTATTCAGCCAACCTTTATTTATTCTCCCTTCTCCCTTCTCCCCCACTTCCCCACTTCCTAATTCGGGTTGGCTGAATAATAAATGTGAAATATAGACGAGGTAAGGGGTTTGGGGTCTTGTTTGGCGAAGCAGCTACAATATTTTCAAGCTAGTGGCTCAAAAACCCTGCATTTTGACCAGCGGTCGCCCCTACTTTTTCAGCCAACCCTAATTGATAATTCATAATTCATAATTCCCACACCCCCCCTCAATGCACTTACTGCATGATATAAATGCCTAAACACGATGGTGAGCGGATTTCTGTTACAAACAATACAAAATTATCCAACTTAAAACGAATTAAATAACAAATAGAGACTAGGTAAATTACTAAATTTTTGCTAATGACGACGGTATTTTAAAGAATACTTATTGTTAAATCCCGATTTCTTCATTTCTAACCCGCACCAACTAGAACAATTGCACCTACAGATCAGTAAGGAGATAGATTCGTGGTACAAGCACCTGAAAAAGATGGAACAACTCTCAATAAATTCGAGAAATTTAAAGCCGAAAAAGACGGATTAGCCATCAAAGATGAACTAGATCATTTTGCCCAAATCGGTTGGGAAGCGATGGATAAAACCGATTTAGAACATCGCTTAAAATGGGTGGGGGTGTTTTATCGTCCCGTCACCCCGGGCAAATTCATGATGCGTTTACGGATTCCTAACGGCATTCTTAGCAGTGAGCAAATGCGCGTTTTAGGGGAAATCGTGCAGCGTTACGGTGATGATGGCAATGCCGATATTACTACTCGTCAAAACCTACAATTACGCGGTATTCGCATCGAAGATATTCCCGATATTTTCCAACGACTAAAATCCGTGGGTATGACTTCGGTACAATCGGGTATGGATAATGTCAGAAATATTACCGGTTCACCCATGGCGGGACTAGACGCAGATGAATTAATTGACACCAGGGAATTAGTCCAAAAAGTCCAAGATATGATTACCAACTACGGTCAAGGTAATTATCAATTTACCAATCTGCCCCGCAAATTTAATATTGCCATCGAGGGGGGCCGGGATAACTCGGTTCATGCGGAAATTAACGATATTGCCTTTGTTCCTGCCTATAAAGAGGGAGAATTAGGCTTTAATGTTGTGGTAGGTGGCTTTTTCTCGGCTAAACGCTGTGAAGCGGCAATTCCTATGAATGTTTGGGTGAGACCGAATCAGGAGGTGGTGGATTTATGCCGAGGAATTTTGGAAGTTTACCGCGATAACGGATTACGCGCCAATCGTCAAAAATCCCGTTTAATGTGGTTAATTGATGAGTGGGGAATCGAGGAATTCCGCACGCGGGTGGCTAATCACTTAGGTTATCCCTTGGCAACGGCAGCGGAAAAAGACGCAATCGACTGGGAAAAACGGGATCATTTAGGAGTTTTTCCGCAAAAACAGGAGGGATTGAGCTATATCGGTCTTTGTGTTCCCGTTGGTCGTCTATTTGCCGATGATATGTTCGATTTGGCCCGGATTGCTGAAGTGTATGGCAGCGGAGAATTGCGTTTAACCGTGGAACAAAACGTGATTATTCCCAATATAGCGGCTGAAAATATGCCAACTCTTTTAACCGAGCCTTTACTGGCTAAGTTTACCCCCAATCCTACTCCTTTGCAACGAGCGCTCGTTTCTTGTACGGGGGCTCAATTCTGCAATTTTGCCCTGATTGAAACCAAAAACAGGGCTGTGGACTTAATTAGTCAGTTAGATGCTGAATTAAATATCCCCCAGGGTGTGCGGATTCACTGGACCGGTTGCCCTAACTCCTGCGGACAACCCCAAGTGGCCGATATCGGTTTGATGGGGACAAAAGCACGCAAAGACGGCAAAACCGTGGAGGGAGTTGACCTCTACATGGGGGGTAAAGTGGGTAAAGATGCCCACCTGGGAAGTTGTGTACAAAAAGGGATTCCCTGTGAGGATCTAAAATCGCTGTTAACTTCTATCCTCATCGAACAATTTGGCGCAACACCGAAAGGTTAATTAACAAGTTTCTCGATACGAATGGGGGGTTTATCCCCTCTTTTTTTATCTATCTCTGTTGGGTGAAATTGGCCAACATCTTGCTATAGTAGGAGGCAGATGGCAGCAGGAAAATTCTTATATATTTTCCTTCCAGATGGGAATCGTTACTTAGCTTCAAATTGGGCTTGTTTACGAAGTAATTCCCCGATGGTTAAATTGGGTTGGGGTCTGCCCTCAAAAACCGTTCCTACCTCAAATTTTTGCAACTGTACCCGTGCCAAATGATAGGCCTCATCGGGTAGGGGAATATAACCAATAGTATCTAATAAATTGGGAACTCGATCGAGATAATATTTGACAAATTTCTCTAAAGCGGGATTCTCTTGGGCTTTTTGGGCATTAACATAAATAAACAAAGGACGAGATAAAGGCTGATATTTACTATCCTCAACATTGCCGCGAGTTGGTTCAATACCGTTAACTTTTAACGCTTTTAATTTATCCCGATTTTGTTCATAGTAAGCGTGGCCAAAATAGCCTAAAGCGTTGGCATCTTGACTGACGGCATTAACTAAAGCTTGGTCATCTTCACTAAAATTAAAGTCCCCACGACTGGCATCTTTGCTGTTAATTACCTCACTAAAAAAATCGTAGGTTCCGGAATCTTTACCTGGCCCGTGAAGGGTAATCGGTCGGTCGGGCCAAGCGGGATTAATTTGATTCCAACGTTTGATTTTATTCTCGGCTGCTGGTTCCCAAATAGTTCTTAATTCTGTGGTGGAAATATCATCAACCCAGTTATTTTGGGGATTGACTACCACGGTTAAAGCATCAAAAGCGATCGGTAGTTCAATAAATCTTACCTTATTAGCATCACATTTTTTTAATTCTTCCACAGAAATCGGCCGAGAAGCATTATTAATATCGGTTTCTCCCGCACAAAATTTTCTAAAACCGCCGCCGGTTCCTGAAATATTAGCGTCAACTTTAACATCAGCCAAAGCTTTGTGGGGAGGATTGGCTTTAAAATCTTCGAGAACTTTGTTGGTAATTGGTGCTACGGTACTCGAACCATCAATTTTAATTGGTTTGAGGTCTTGAGGATTAATATTGGCACAGGCGGGTAAAATTAGAGCAGTACCCAGGACAATTGCCACTACTTTGGTGGGACGAGATAGCTGAGTAAAAATTTCTAGCATAGGTGTAAAAAGGAGAAAGTAAAAACGGGTATTGGGGAGACTTTTCAGTTATCAGTGGGGTAGTGGGGTAGTGGGGAGTTTTTTGCTGTAATCGGTAATCGGTGAACTGAAAACTCACATCGGGAGCATCCCACTTTTGCAATAAGAAATTGTACTTAGATGCGAAATGCTTAGATGGCAAGCCTTTTCGGGAGTTCATAGATTTTTAACGGTTCTCTAAATTGTGTGATTCAAACCAGAATCGTTACTACAAAAGCCTTCTCCCCCTTCCGAGCATTTATACTCATTACATAATTGGGATGCTCCCACTCACATCTGATAACTGATAACTGATAACTGATTCAAGGCTGAGGGATGATGACTAAAAACCTTAATCTTTTCTTTGTTGTTTTTACGTCACTACAATGATAGGGAAAGAGAAAAAACTAATCTAAACTGGAAAAGTCAGCGGCTTTACCCGCGACTTAAAACTAATGTTTAGTCAAAATAAATAGTAAAAGAAGAACGTAAGTTGGGTTGAAGCATGAAACCCAACGCCCGCATGGGTTACGCTACCGCTAACCCATCCTACAAATAATTGTGCCTCCCTACTTAAAACTAATGTTTAGTCAAAATAAATAGTAAAAGAAGTTGAGATTTTTGTCTAGTTATCGAGAAAATTTTTCTTGACAATACATTATGTTCTTTTATTCACTTCTTAACCTATTCTTTACCAATCCGTGGTAACTTTTAGCGTAAGATTTAAGGCAGTTTACGGATCAAAATTAATCCTATGGCCAGCAGAAACAAGACCAATTTACTAACAGCCTTATCCCTAGCGACTCTAACAGCGACTTTAACCGCTTGTGGGGGCGGCGATACGGCGGGAACCGGCGGAGAGGGAAGCAATAGAATCGCCCAGGTTCCTCTGCAAGGAGAGGTCGCTCTCAATGGTGCGGGCGCTTCTTTTCCTGCACCCCTATATCAAAACTGGTTTGTCACCATTAATCAACTATTTTCTAAACTGCTAATTAACTATCAATCTACCGGTAGCGGGGCGGGAGTCGAACAATTTATCCAAGGTACGATCGATTTTGGCGCTTCCGATGTGGCCATGAGTGACGAGGATATGGCCAGAGTTAGCCGCGGGGTTTTACTGCTACCGATGACGGCGGGAAGCATCGTTATGGCTTATAATTTGCCCGGAGTAGAAGGGCTGAAACTAAGCAGGGAAGCCTATGTAGGCATCTTTTTAGGCACGATTACCCGTTGGAACGATGCCAAAATTGCCGCCGATAACCCCGATTTAAAACTACCCAATCAAGAAATTACCGTAGTTCACCGGGCAGACGGTAGCGGAACAACGGGAGTTTTTACTAAGTTTTTAAGCGCCGTTAGTCCCGAATGGAAAAAAAGCATCGGAGAAGGAAAAGCCGTACAATGGCCGACCAAAAAAGGTAAATTTCTCGGCGGTAGGGGCAATGAGGGTGTAACTGCCCTAATTCAACAAAATCAAGGCTCGATCGGTTATATTGAGTACGGTTTCGCTAAAAATAATAACCTGCCCATGGCCGCCCTGCAAAATCAGGCGGGTAAATTTGTCATTCCCGATGAAACCAACGCC
Source organism: Microcystis sp. T1-4 (assembly GCF_000297435.1). Classification (GTDB taxonomy): domain Bacteria; phylum Cyanobacteriota; class Cyanobacteriia; order Cyanobacteriales; family Microcystaceae; genus Microcystis. The sequence continues at coordinate 18,689 of NZ_CAIP01000009.1, forward strand.
GCTGCTACCCTCGCTAACGTTGAACTGCCTGAAAATTTACGCGCTTTTATCGTCGATCCCCCGGGGGAAAATTCCTACCCCATTGTCACCTATAGTTGGATGTTGGTTTACAAAAAATACAACGATCCCCAAAAAGCTTTAGCTATGGAGGCGATGATCGAATTTGGACTTAACCAAGGACAAGAACAAGCAGCTCCCCTTGGTTATATTCCCCTACCGAAAAACGTCCGGGAACGAGTAGCCGCCGCTGCCGATGTCATCTATCCCGATTACACAATCAGGGTGGATTAGTCGCCGAAAAAATGTATTCAAAGTTACAATAGTAGTGGAGAAAGGCCAATTTCTCCCTTAGCTACCGCAAACTAGCTGGATTTAAACCCTAATCATGAGTGCGCCCACAGTTCCACCCGACTCAAATTTTAAAGAACGTCCAGAATCGGAAAAAATCCTTGATAAAGGCTTTGTTGGGTTAACCACCGCCTTTGCCATCGCTATTGGGCTAATTTTGCTCCTGATTGCTCTAGTTATTTTTATTCGGGCTTTACCAGCGATTCAAAGCTTTGGTCTGGGATTTTTGACCAGTAGTGCTTGGAATCCCGTGCGCGGTCGGGAAGAATTCGGAGTTCTGCCCGTTATCTACGGAACTCTCGTTAGTTCTCTGATTGCCCTCCTGATTGCTGTTCCCCTCGGTATCGGTTCAGCCATTTTTTTAAGCGAAGATTTTATTCCCTTAAATGCGCGGACAATTTTGGTTTTTCTCGTACAACTTTTGGCCGCTATTCCCAGTGTTGTTTACGGATTATGGGGTATCTTTGTATTGATTCCTATCCTCAGACCCCTTGGTAACTGGTTAAATGCTAATTTTAGTTGGATTCCTCTGTTTAGTACTCCTTTAGGGGGTCCCGGGATGTTACCGGCGGGGGTTATTTTAGCAATTATGATCCTGCCGATTATTATCGCTATCTCTCGTGACTCTTTGGCCGCTTTACCGCCGGATTTGCGGCAAGCTTCCCTCGGTTTGGGGGCCACCCGTTGGGAAACAATTTTTCGGGTATTAATTCCTGCCGCTTTTTCTGGGATTGTCGGGGGGATTATGTTAGCTTTAGGGCGCGCTTTAGGGGAAACCATGGCAGTAACGATGATTATCGGCAATTCTAACCGCATTAGTGCCTCTATTCTCGCTCCTGCTAACACGATCGCTTCCTTATTGGCTAATCAATTCGCCGAAGCCTCGGGAATGCAAGTATCGGCGCTCATGTATGCGGGTTTTGTTCTCTTGGTTTTGACCCTAGTAGTCAATATCTTCGCCGAATTAATCGTTAATCGCGTTAAAGCTAAGTATTAAGCCGTCAGTTATCAGTTTTGAGTTTTGAGTATTAAGTGTTCATCATCAAATGGCAGTTTACTGCTGTCTTTTCACTGTTCACTGATTACTGTTCACTGTTTACTGATTACTGTTTACTGTTCACTCTTCACTGATTACTGTTTACTGATAACTGATAACTGATAACTGATAACTGATATGGATAGTGCGAATTTAGGCAATAATCTCAAAAAGAAACCGAGTAGTCCTCGATCGCTATTGGGGACAATTATGACCGTTCTCTCGGCTTTATGTTTAGCTGTTACTGTGATTCCCCTCTTTGCCGTCCTAGGCTTCGTTTTTGTGCAAGGGGTGGGCCGTTTAAACGCCAATCTCTTTACCAAATTACCGCCACCGCCGGGGTTAGGAGGGGGAGGCATCGCTAACGCCATTTTAGGCACAATTATCGTCGTTGCCCTCGCTACGGCGATCGCAGTTCCCATTGGCGTTTTAGCGGCGGTTTATCTCTCGGAATTTAGCGGTGATAACAAACTTGCCCAGGGTGTGCGCTTTGCTACCAACGTTTTAGCGGGTGTCCCTTCGATTATTGTCGGGGTTTTCGCCTACGGTTTGCTAGTTGCGCCATTATTTGGCGAAGGAACAGCCCTTTTAGGCTTTTCTGCCCTTGCCGGTTCGATCGGTTTAGCGGTGTTAATGTTACCGACTATTATTAGAACCACCGATGAGGCTTTAAAAATCGTTCCCCAAGACATCCGCTGGGCGGCCATGGGTTTAGGGGCCTATAACTACCAAACCGTCCTAAAAATCGTCCTTCCTGCCGCAGTTCCCGCTATTTTGACCGGTGTTACTTTAGCAATTGCTAGGGCGGCTGGAGAAACGGCCTCTTTAATTTTTACGGCATTATTCTCTAACTTTTGGCCCCGGGGTGTCTTTGAACCGATTGCCACCCTTTCGGTCCTGGTTTTCAACTTTGCTACTGCCCCTTTTGCCCCCCAACAGCAATTAGCTTGGGCAGGAGCTTTAATTCTGGTGTTTTTGGTGTTGGTAACTAACATTTTATCCCGTTTAGCCACGCGCCAGAAAACCTATTAAGTCAAGGAAAAAGAACGTAGGTTGGGTTGAAGCATGAAACCCAACGCCCGATTATGTTACGCTATCGCTAACCCATCCTACAAATAATTGTGCCTCCCTACTTAAGTCAAGGAAAAAGTAAAAAGGGATATTTAAGTAAAAATCTACCTATCTTTCCAATTCCTCAATTATCCAAATTCAATTGAAATAATTTATGCTAACTAATTCTAACCCCCATTCTACAGGAACCGTTTTAAAGGTCGATAAGGCTGATATTTACTATGGTAATTATCGAGCAGTGCGGGACGTTTCCATCGATATTCCCAAAAATAGAGTCACCGCTTTTATCGGACCCTCTGGCTGTGGAAAAAGTACCATTCTCAGGTGTTTTAATCGTCTCAATGATTTAATCCACGGTTTTCGTATTGACGGCAAAGTTTTTTATCATAACCAAGATATTTACTCTCAAGAGGTGGATCCTGTCGAAGTCAGAAAATACATCGGTATGGTGTTCCAGCGCCCTAATCCTTTTCCCAAATCCATCTATGATAATGTGGTTTACGGAGCGCGATTAAATGGTTATAAAGGCGATTTAGATGAATTAGTAGAAACTTCCTTGCGTCGGGCTGCTCTCTGGGAAGAAGTAAAAGATAAACTAAAAGAAAGCGGTTTTTCCCTATCGGGGGGACAACAACAAAGATTATGTATTGCTCGCGCTATTGCCGCTCAACCAGAAGTATTATTAATGGATGAACCCTGTTCGGCACTGGATCCAATTTCAACTTTAAAAGTTGAGGAGTTAATGCACGAATTAAAAGAACGTTATACAATTATCATTGTTACTCACAATATGCAACAAGCCACCAGAGTAGCGGATTTAACCGCTTTTTATAACGCTGAACCCACCGATAAAGGTGGCAAAATCGGTTATCTAGTCGAGTTTGATCATACGGACAAAATCTTTAGTGATCCTCAAGAAAAAGCAACTAAAGATTATGTTAGTGGACGTTTTGGCTAAATCAGTTATCAGTTATCAGTTATCAGTTATCAGTTATCAGTTATCAGTTATCAGTTATCAGTTATCAGTTATCAGTTATCAGTTATCAGTTATCAGTTATCAGTTATCAGTATAAAGTGGCAAGTTTGGAGTTTTCTTTTCACTGATTACTGTTTACTGGTCACTGAAAAAAAACACCCATCTCCTTATTTCCTTTGAAAATTATGTATAGTACCGATGTTGTTACCGATGCGGTTTTGAGAACCAAAAACTTAAATGTTTACTATGGTTCTAATCTTGCTGTTCGTGATGTTAACCTTGATATTCCTGAGAAAAAAGCGATCGCTTTTATCGGTCCTTCTGGCTGCGGAAAAAGTACGGTTTTGCGCTGTTTTAATCGCATGAATGATCTAGTTAAAAGTGCCAAAATCGAGGGAAAAGTTACCTTTCGCGGTCAAGATATTTATGGTAATTCCGTTAATCCTATCGGGTTACGCAGTCGCATTGGTATGGTTTTTCAGAAACCGAATCCTTTCCCTAAATCTATCTATGAAAATATCGCTTTTGGGGCGCGATTAAATGGTTACATCGGTGATATGGATCAATTAGTGGAAGAATCTTTAAAAAAAGCCGTTCTCTGGGATGATGTTAAAGATAAACTCAAAGAAAGTGGTTTAGCTTTATCGGGGGGACAACAACAAAGGTTATGTATTGCTCGCGCTATTGCGGTTAAACCGGAAGTTGTTTTAATGGATGAACCCTGTGCGGCACTCGATCCAATTTCTACCCTAAAAATTGAGGAATTAATTCACGAATTGAAAACCCAATATACTATAGTTATTGTTACTCATAATATGCAACAAGCGTCGCGGGTTTCTGATTTAACGGCTTTTTATAATGCTGAACCGACCCCAAAAGGTGGTAAAGTAGGTTATTTAGTGGAATATGATCGCACCGAGGTTATCTTTCAAAATCCCGCTCAAGAGTCCACTAGAGATTATGTTAGCGGTCGTTTTGGTTAATTACTTTAGTCTTTTTGAGATCAATTATCGGGATGAGTTAATCAACTTGTTCTGATTTTTTCTTGTTATTATCTAATAAAACTACATTATTGAGCGTTTTGACTGACTTTAATTTGCAATAGGGTGGTCATCAACTAATTTAAATAACCAAAAATGTGAGAGATATTTGTTTAAGTTAAGCTTAATTAACCTAAACTTAAACTAAATTTAACCAAACTAAATCTTAACCTTAACCTTAAATTAACTAAAATAATTGATCATAATTTTGGGGTTTTATGTACAATCCAACCTGAGAGTTAATTTTTTTATTCCCGAATCAGCAATAATTAGCGAAATGAGTATGCAGAATTTCCAATTCAAACTAAATCGATGGACAATCAGCGCTGGTTTAGCGGCAGTAGGAGCGGCCCTAGCTCTCACCATCCCGGCGGTTAATTCCCAAAGCCGCAATACTATCAAAATTGATGGTTCTAGCACCGTTTACCCAATTACAGAAGCAGTAGCGGAAGAATTTCAAAAGATAAATCGTCAGACACAGGTAACTGTGGGTATTTCGGGAACAGGTGGCGGTTTTAAAAAATTCTGTGCTGGTGAAACGGATATTTCTAATGCTTCTCGTCCAATTAAGGATTCTGAGCGTCAATTGTGCGCTAAAAATGGCGTTAAATTCTTAGAATTGCCGATCGCTTTTGATGCTTTAACAGTGGTAGTCAATAAACAAAATCCCCTTAATAGCATCAAGGTTTCTGAACTGAAAAAAATGTGGGAACCCGCTGCTCAAGGCAAGATCACTAAGTGGAATCAAGTTAATTCTAAATGGCCTAATGCCAACCTAAAACTGTTCGGACCAGGTGCAGATTCGGGAACATTCGATTACTTTACCGAGGCAATTGTCGGTGAATCGAAGAAAAGTCGCACCGACTTTACCCCCAGTGAAGATGATAACGTTCTAGTGCAGGGAGTTATCAGAGATCGTAACGCTTTAGGTTACTTTGGCTATGCCTATTATGAAGCGAATAAAGGTCGTCTGAAAGCTCTAGCCATTGATAACGGCAAAGGGGCCGTACCTCCCTCAGCAGAAAATGTCAACAACGGTAAATATAATCCCCTTTCCCGTCCTGTTTTTATCTACGTTAATGCTAATGCGGCTAAACGTCCAGAGGTGAAAAGTTTTGTCGAATTTTTCATCAATAATGCTCCCAAATTAGTCCGGGAAGTTAAGTATGTTCCTTTACCCGCTAATGTCTATCAATCGGTAATGAGAAACTTTAGAAATAATAAAACAGGGAGTGTATTCGTTGGCCGAGATGTGGTGGGTTTAACCATCCAAGATATTGTCCAGCTAGAAGCTAAAGAATAGTTGCTTATCTGCCAATAAATGGAATGGGGAAGCGATTATCTTCCCCGTTTTTGGAGTTGAATTAAAAAAACTAGCAACTAGATATTTAAAGCATGACTAAACCAGAAATTAAATCAGAGAGTGTCTGGATTCAGGCAGCTACTCCCAAAAAGATTCGCAACCTCAAAGAAACTATTATTGAAGTTATTCTATTTTTGGCGGCTTTTTCCTCTGTTGCCACTACTATCGGCATTATGGAGGTTTTGATTGTAGAATCCGTGCATTTTTTCGAGAAAGTTCCCCTGATTCAATTCCTAACCGATACGGTTTGGAGTCCGCTTTTTGCCGATCCTCGTTATGGTATTATACCGCTACTTTCGGGAACCTTAACCACTTCGATCGTGGCGATGTTTGTCGCTGTTCCTTTGGGAACAATTGCCGCTATTTATCTTAGTGAATTTGCCCCCCCGCGTCTGCGAGAAGTGGTTAAACCTTGTCTAGAATTATTAGCGGCTATACCGACAGTAGTTTATGGTTATTTTGCCTTTTTAAATGTCACCCCTTTCCTACAAACTTTTTTGCCTGACTTACCTTCATTTAATATGCTCAGTGCTGGTTTGGTCATGGGATTAATGATTATTCCCCTGATTAGTTCCATCAGTGAAGATGCCATGCGTGCCGTACCTTTGACCCTCCGGGAAGGTTCCTATGCTACCGGAGCAACTCGTTTACAAACTGCTTTAAATGTGGTTTTGCCTGCCGCTATTTCTGGTATTAGTGCCGCTTATATTTTAGGAGTTTCCCGGGCCGTGGGAGAAACGATGATTGTAGCGATCGCCGCAGGATTACAGCCAAATTTAACCTTCAATCCCTTTAGTGAAGCGGCCACCATTACCGCTTATATTGTTCAGGTTAGTTTAGGCGATTTACCCCACGGTTCGATCGAGTATCAATCAATTTTTGCCGCCGGTATTATGCTAGTCATTTTGACTTTAATCTTTAATATTATCGGTTATTTCCTCGCCAAAAAATATCGAGAGGTTTACTAACCATGCAGCAAGAACAATTATCGAATTTAAGAGCTAATATTGAACGGCGCAAGCTGATTAGCACGGTATTTTCTGGCTTAGGGTTGTTGATTATTTTTGTTTCTACCCTAATTCTCTTTATCCTGATCGCCCAGATGATGATAGCAGGGTTGCCGCGCATTACCCCCCAGTTTTTTACTTCTTTTCCTAGTCGTCACCCTGAAGAAGCTGGTATTCTTTCCGCTTGGGTGGGAACCTTGCTAGTGATGTTGGTAACAGCTTTGATTGCGATTCCTCTCGGTATTGCGGCGGGAATTTATCTGGAAGAATATAGTAAGAAAAATTGGCTTTCAGCAATTATTGAGATTAACGTCACTAATTTAGCGGGTGTTCCCTCAATTATCTATGGTTTACTCGCCCTCGGTTTATTTGTCTATCAATTCAATCTCGGACAAAGTATTATTGCCGCCGGTTTAACCCTAGCTTTGCTGATCCTACCTGTGGTTATTGTCACCACCAGAGAGGCAATTCGGGCAATACCCAACAGTCTCCGGGAAGCGGCCTATGCCGTGGGAGCAAGTAGATGGCAAGTAGTGGCCGATCATATTCTTCCCTACTCCTTCGGTAGTATCCTCACTGGTGTGATCATCGGGCTTTCCAGAGCGATTGGAGAAACGGCTCCCGTGATTACTATTGGTGCGCTCACATTTATTGCCTTTCTACCCGATGCTCCTTTACAAGCAAATTTTCCCTTTATTAACTTTAATTGGCTGAAAGCACCCTTTACAGTTATGCCTATTCAGATGTTTAACTGGGTTTCTCGTCCAGAGCCAGAATTTGAAGTCAATGCGGCTGCCGCTGGTACAGTGTTGATTGTGATGACTCTCGGTATGAACGCTGTAGCTATCTATCTCCGCTATCGTTTCCGCAAAGGTATCAAATGGTAAACTCTATTTTTCCCTCAATGATGTCTAATATCAAAGAATTTCAACCAAAAGCCGAGGTGAGAAACCTTGACTTTTACTACGCTGGCACCAATAAACCCGCTTTGCGAAGTATCAATCTCACCATTCCCGAAAGACAAGTCACCTCTCTAATTGGCCCCTCTGGCTGCGGTAAAACGACGCTTTTGCGCTGTTTTAATCGAATGCACGACCTTTATGCCGCTAATCGCTACGAAGGGGGCATTTATATCGATACAGTCAATATTTTAGCTCACAAGGTCGATCCGATCGAGGTGCGGATGCGGATTGGTATGGTTTTCCAAAAACCGAACCCTTTCCCGAAATCTGTTTACGAAAATGTCGCCTACGGTTTGCGGGTTAGGGGTGAAAAAAAACGGGAGTTTATCGATTATAAAGTAGAACAAGCTTTGCGCGGTGCCGCTTTGTGGGATGAAGTCAAGGATCGTCTCAACACCAGTGCCTACGATTTATCGGGGGGACAACAACAACGTCTCTGTATTGCCCGCGCTTTAGTTACGGATCCTGAAATTATCCTCTTTGATGAACCCACTTCCGCTCTCGATCCGATCGCCACTAATAGTATAGAAGAACTAATTGGTAAATTAGAGGAAAAAGTTACCATTTTAATCGTCACCCACAGTATGCAACAGGCAGCCCGGATTTCTGATTACACAGCTTTTATGTATTTGGGTGAACTGATGGAGTTTGGACAAACTAAAATTATGTTTCAAGAACCAACTCACGAGAAAACAAAAGAATATATTAGTGGTCGATTTGGTTAAAAAATCGCAATTGTTTGGGGAGAGAAAGCAATTAAGCTGTTCGTAGGGCAGCAGTCAGCAGTCAGCAGTCAGGATTCAGGAGTCAGGAGTCAGGAGTCAGCAGTCAGCAGTCAGGATTCAGGAGTCAGGAGATAGGGTGATAGGGTTTTGGGGTGATAGGGTGATAGGGAAATTTCATCCAAATGCTCCACTCCCCCACTCCCCCACTTCCCCACTCCCTAATTCATAATTCATAATTCCCCACACCCCACACCCCACACCCCACACCCCACACCCCACTTCCCCACTATCCTATACTTTTTAAACAGGATTTAGTATCAATCATAGCTCCACAAAATTTCTAGAATATCGACCTATGGCCATTGTAGAAGAAATTGACAATTAGTACAAGTGTATAAAGAAAGCTTAACAATGCTCATGGGAGAATGGACGAAGTTTGAATATTCCTCGTCACTGACTTTCCCAGTGGGTAAAGTCTGCCGCAAATTGAGCTAGGGATAACAGCTTAATGCGGGTATCTTGAGCGACTTTTTGGCGCATTTGAGCGGTATTATATCCCCAATCGGCTAAATATAAGCCCACATCGTTTAAATCTGCTTGTTGCTCCACTAATTCCAACGCATCGAGACGATCCTCGACAAACCACAAATTGGCGGGGGATTCCGGTAAATCAGCCAGTATTTGCTGAATAGTCAGGTATTTTGGCTGTTTAATTTCCTTGCCAATTAATCTCGCCGCAGGAAAATTAATTGCTACTTTTTGTAACAATTGCTTGACAAAACGACTTTCTTTGGTGGTGATGATATAAACCAAAAAATCCGAGTCTAAAAGAGAGGCTAGGCGATCGATCGCGGGTTGATAAAATTGATGTAAGGCTAACCAAGACTCTAGATCCGACTCAATCCATCGATCTCTAAGACCATCGAGGGCATTTGAGAGAACTTTTTTCGCTATTTTCTCCCTTTCTAGCAGATTTTGCCGAATTGACGGCCAATTATTTAAAGCTTCCCCGTCGGGAATATCGAGAACGAGCGATCGCAACAGTAAAGGCATTTCCCAACCGGTTTCGATAACGGGACGAAGTTGCGAAAACCTCGGGAAAAAATCCTCGGGAATTATTTCCGGCCAAAGGGTTTCATAGGTGCGTTTGCTAATCTGAAAATACTCGATCATGCCATCACAAAGAACACCATCAAAATCCAGTGCTAGAATGCGGGGGGATTGATTCATAAATGCTGGTTTAATCTCAATAATGGCAGTATAGCGCAGCTATTAGCTATTCTTTGCTTCATCGTTCACATAACATAGCTGTCTGATGATTTCGGTGACAGAATTTTTCAATCCCTCTACATGAATCCAACCCACATATACAGCATATACAATATTTTGGTGATTGTCCTGTATATAAACATGATGAACACGATATAAATCTGAGCTTAAATAAATATAACCACTGGCATCTTTAAATTTACCTTCTAGTAATATTTTTTCTTTTAAAGATTTCATTTTTGCCAGATCTTTAGTCACTCCAGATATTTTAGCTATTCTTTCTATGGCAAGCTCAACACAGGTGTTATTGCCGTAACTATTGCCATTATTATAATCGTGCTGATCAAAATAAATTGTCTCTACGATATTTTTGGCCACTTTATCTGATGCTAGGTAATAGGTATGAGCATTAATGGAATTTAAGACAACGGCAGCAATTTCTACAGAATCAAAAATATTGCCAGTCGCTTCTAGATAATAATCGCTTATCAAAATCTTGGATACATCGGTTATAGAATCAAAAAGAGGACGAATTGGATAAGCGATAATATCGGAGGAATTGATCAGATTATTCCAGAGCAAACGCTGACTTTGATGCTGGGTAATAAATTTTAAAATTTGATTGGTATCAATGCCTAAAGTTAAATTTAAAAATGGGATCGGTGAACCCATTGTTGTTACACTAGATAGGGAAAGCTTCCCCCGTTCTTTACCGATAAGATCACGAATTTCATGAGCGGGATCCTTAGGATCAAAACGATCAGAAAATAACAGATCCCAAAGGATTACAGTACCCAAAGAATGGGCAACTATATGTAATTCGGTTTCCCGGGGGTGAGCTTGAACGAGATCGATTAATTGATCGGCAATAATGCGGCGAATTTGTTTTCCTCGATCACTGCCTAAATAGCTAAATGCGTCACCGATAAAATAAGATAAATACTCTTTTCTAAAATTTTGATAGCGAAAGGATTGCTCGGGATTAAAATTACTATTTTTCTGTTTTTGTGTCTGTAATTCTTGGTCGATATCTCGCCATAATTTTTCGGTTCCTTTGAGGACATTTCCCCAAAATCCTGCATAACAGTAGGGAATAATCAGATTTTTGCGTTTACATTCTTCTTCAATTAGTTTAATTAATTTATTGGCATAACTAGCATCTCTTGTGGCCACTCCATGAATAAAGTAAATCAGCATAATAGGTTGATCTCAATAAGCATTGATCGGAATCTCTTACCTTCTTAATATACCCTTCTAGCTTCAGAAAAATATCTCTCATGGGCAATTTCCCCTTTATAGTAATTGATTTAATCCCCTATCGTTCACTCAAAACTGCCTTTTTTCTGATCCAGATAGCGAGAATTGTCAGTAAAAGTCAACCCATCACTCCCCCTCAAGGATTTTTATCGATTCCAGTTAATCGATCATAAACCGTACAAGTGTATTTAATTAACTGGCCGACGTTTAATTTATCCTACTATTCCCCTGTTCTATGTCTCGTAGTCTTTCTAAAATTTCTGATTTATCCGAGTCATTTCTAATTTTCGAGTCATTTCTAATTTTATTGATCTCTTCATAAGTAACCTCCCTTATATCAAATAATAACCATATTAATCTTTCTCTCTTATCCTCGTCACTAAATTTTTCCCCGATGATAGCGTTTAATTTTCCTTGATATTTCTCTTGCGTTTCTTTTAGTGTAAAAAATCTACCAATTAATTCTTGGATGTATTCCTGAATAGTAACTATTTTAAAATAAAATCCAGACTTGATAGACATATATAGGCTGGTTTTCTTGTTTCCCAATTTCTTTTGGAAAGGCTCAATAATAGATGCTTGAAATTGTTTGTACAACCCTAATATCTTTTTGATCAGACTGGAGACAGGATTAATTGTTGATAAGCTAAATCCACCCATTACTTGGTCGATTTGTTCTAAATTAGGGTTTAAGGAACTAATAATAAAACCAAAGACTAGAGCAATGATTAAACCCACATATACATTATCCTCGATTGAGCTTAATAGAGAAAATATAAACTGAATAAAAAGGTATAAAAGTATTGATACAAAAATTTTGACAATTAATAAAAAACTGAAAGTCTTTAAAAAATCCTTTTTTAAATCGGGAAATAAATGACGAATCCTAAAAGCTGAGAAATAGGTACTTCCAGTTTCAACTGCTACTCCAATAATTATCGCAGTCACCACAAAAAGCCACCGATCTTCTCCCAGAAGTTTCCGTATTTCGCTAAAAAGATCGGTGGCGGCGGTTGTCTGAGAATCTACCAAAAATAGGTAATGGGTGAATGAACTGAAAAAAGGAAAATTATCTAATTCCGTTAGAACCTGACTACAAAATACCATTTACCCTGAGCCAACGAGTTTTCCAAGTGGGAGTAAAGATTTTGTAGCTTTCTTCTTTATTGACTTTGATATAGCCTTTGTCCGCTAGTTTTTCTAATTTGTCTTGTAAGTTAGCTTCTCCAATTCTATCTGTTTCAATTTCAAAGCTCAAGACAGTGGCAGCATTAACTTTGAGTAAATCAGATAAAAGAGACTTCTCCGCGGAGGTTAAATAATTGTCAGACTTAGCTGAAGTCCCAGAATCACCCTTATAAGTGTCATTGTCTTTGGACTTAGAAGGAAATATGTCAAGCATTCTGTTTTGTGTAGTTTATAAATACACTTCGACCAGTACATCTTGATCCTCAGTCATGACTCTCTGAGTTCATGACTGAGAATGACTGAGATATGTCTGAGTTTTTTGCGATAAAATAGAAATTACGTCGATTGATGGAAGTTTATGGCGCGATCGCTTAAAGTAAAATCAGAATATATCCCTAGAGTCAAACAAGCAGTTAAACTCAATGGTTACGCAACTCAACAGCTGCTTGCTGAGGAGTTAGGGTTCGCAAAATCGACTATTAGCCTTTTTCTTAACGGTAAATCGATTAGTAATCTCAATTTTTTTGAAATTTGTCAAAAATTAGGCCTTGATTATCGAGAAATCGCTGACTGGGATGAGTTGGAGGAAACACCGGCTGCCACGTCTGAGGATGAGGGAGAAAACCGGGCCGCGGATTTTTCCAAGTATATTGAACGTCCTCCAGTGGAACAGCTTTGTCTGGAGACGGTGAGTCAAGCAGGTTCATTATTGCGGATTAAATCAGCCAAGGGGATGGGTAAAACCCTATTAGTCGATAGAATTTTGAGTCAAGTTGACAAAAGACAGTATAAAACTGTCAGTTTGAGTTTTTTACAGGCAAGTAAAGGAATTCTCAGCGATTTAGACCGATTGCTCTCTTGGTTTGCTTTGATTACTTCCAAGAAATTAGGGTTAGCAGCTCTCTTTCAGGAAAAATGGCAAGAAGGATTAGGACTTTATAGCTGTACTGCCTATTTTGAAGACCATTTGCTCAAAAAGCTGGATAAACCCCTAATTTTAGTTTTAGAGGAGATAGATAGTCTCTTTGCCTATACCAGCGTTGCCGACGATTTCCTTAGTTTATTTCGTCTTTGGCACGAGGAGGCAAAAAATAATAATACTTGGCAAAAGTTACACTTATTTATCACCTATTCCACAGAAAATTATGTTCCTGCTGACCTGAATAAATCTCCTGTGAATGTAGGAACAGAAATCCTGTTACCTGATTTTACTCTAGAACAGGTCTTGACTCTAGCCAATAAATATCAGGCTAACTTGGGAGAAGATGAACTGCAAAAAATAATTAATCTTGTCGGGGGACATCCCTATTTAATCCAAAAGGCGATTTATGGGATTACCCAAAAACAACTGTCTTTAGCAGATTTTTTAGAGACAGCAGCCGAGGAAGCGGGGATTTATGGGGATCATTTGCGAGGACATTTGCTAAACTTACAAGAACATCCAAACCTAGCAGCAGGAATGAAAAAGGTTGTAGAGTCCTCTTCTCCCGTTGATTTAGGTGCAACAATTAATTGGCAACTTCATAGTTTAGGATTAGTAACCTTTGTGCAGAATGCTGTTCAACCCCGTTATCCACTATACAGCAACTATTTTAGGTATCGCCTATCCTCCTAAAATCCAATATATTTAGTTAAACTGTTGTACATCTAAATCTAATATTCGTTTTCACCTGTTCCCCGTTCCCCCATCGAACCCAGAACTTTAAATGCGGACTAGCTTAGGCACACATAACCTTTGATTAAATTATTCATCGAACTTAACCAATCAGACAAATTGCTAATTTTAATCCTATGGCGACCAATTTTTATCATGTTGGAGGCAGCATCCCCCTAGATGCACCTAGTTATATCAAGCGGGAAGCAGATGATATATTTTATAACTATCTAAAAAATGGACAGTATTGCTATGTATTGAGTTCCCGTCAGATGGGAAAATCAAGTTTGTGGGTACAGACACAAAAACGACTGCAAGAGGATAATATTGATTGTGCTACCATTTATTTGAGTGGTCTGGGAAAAAACCTATCCGAAGATATTTGGTATCGAGTATTATTTGAGCAACTGGTTAAACGATTTGATCTTTCTATTCGGGGAAAAGAGCAAACTTGGTGGGATGAACGAGCCTATAAATCAGCTATTAATCGTCTTGATGAATTTGTTGAAGAAATTCTCTTAAGGGAAGTATCCCGACCTATTGTTATCTGTTTCGATGAAATTGATAGCGTTCTGAGTTTAAAATTTTCCACAGATGATTTCTTTGCTTGGCTGCGTAGCTGTCATGAAAAACGTCCCCATAATAGGGATTACCAACCTCTAACCTTTTGTATGTTGGGGGTAGCGGCAGTTTCTAACTTTATTCGAGATAATAATCGTAGTCCTTTTAATATTGGTCAAGATATTCGATTATCTGGATTTACTATAAAGGATGCCAGAAAACTTGCCGAGGGATTGCAGGACAAAGTTATCGCACCGGAACGGGTTTTAGAGGAGGTTATAGAATGGACAGGTGGACAACCGTTTTTAACTCAAAAAATTTGTCATTTAATCTCCACATCTCGCACTGGATTTGGCAAGGAATTCCCAGCAACCTCGATTAATGTCGGCGATTTTATCCAGTCGCAAGTAATTAGTAACTGGGTATCTCAAGATAGTCCAGAACACCTAAAAACTATTCGGAATCGTTTATTAAATAAGCGTGTCACGGGTAGAAGAATGCTGGAGCTTTACCTAGAAATTTTAAAAAATGGTGAAATTACCGATGATGGTAGTCCCGATCAAATAGAATTACGCTTAACGGGATTGGTAGTTCAAGACCGACAAAAGTTAAAAGTTTATAATAAGATTTATAGAAATGTTTTTAATGAAAATTGGGTGACAACGGAATTAAATAAAATCCCTGCATACTACGAAATAGTAGATCAACTAGATAAAATACTATTAAGGACTGAATTTGATGAGAATCAAAGAGCAGCTTTAATTGAGGAAATTCCAGCTTGGACAGGTGGTAACTGGGAGTTAACGATAATAGTTATCCTTTTGCTAATCGACAATAAAAATGAGTTACGAGAAGGACAAGAAAAACCAAAAATTGAACAATTGATTCAGAAAAATATTGTAGAAAATTGGTTACAAAATAAAGCGGCAGTTCATCTCCAGAAAATACAAAACAGTCTCTTAACTCCTGATAAAAATGTTAGGTCAAGATTAGAAATCTATCAAGAAATTTTGCAGGGGAGAGTCTCTGCTGATAACAAACCAGAAAAATTGGCACTTCAGCAAGCAGAATTAGTGATTAAAAATGATGGTTATCTAGAAGTGACCAACCGAATTTATAAAGAGGTATTTAATGTTCAATGGGTTAAACAAGAATTAGAAAAATTAGTTAAGGAGGAGGATTCTACCTTTTCGTCGGTACTATTACTACTTGGTACGTTTATTATTTTGTTCTTATTATCATTGCAACCACAAAGAACTCCCGATAAGGAACCCTCACCTAGTATTCCAGAAATTTGTACTAAACGAGATTTTAATATTAGCTTAGAAATGAACATTCAACAACTGCAAGAATTGGAAAGGAAACAAGGTGATCAGTTTTATTACAAGTGTGGGACTCAATTAAATGAATTAAGGTTAATTCAGCAAGCAATAGGAATAGCTGTCGATAATTTTGTCGCTGATGTGCCGGGTAGAGAAGGTGCTTTTGAAATTTTGTGCAAAATCCCCCCAACTTCTGATAACTTTAAAGAAGCTCAATTTTGGGCAAAACGTTGGTATAATGACAGAGCTTGGAAATCGGATATCGATCGAGCTTTGCAAGATAATCCAAATTGCCAAAAACTTATTGAATAAACATTAATTTTTCAATCACTAAATACCCCATCACTACCCGTTAACTCATCGGATAATGATACTCGGATTCCTTCTCTTCCCCGTGACCAAAATAAAAAGAATAGGTCAGAAACATTGAAGGATTGACTCCTGACAACAGGAGAGAAGTTAACCTGTGGGTTCTTTTGACGTAAAACAATTACTTGCATATAGTAGAGGAGATTGCCAATCATTAGCCAGAGAATTAAACTAAAAATAAAGGTAAATGCCATGACTACAATCCATCCAAAAAATTGAAAAGCGACTTGAGATAGCCAATTATCCTGTGTCAATAAATTGGGACCAGCAAATTCTCCCGCATCTTTATTACTAAATAACCCCACCGCCATTGTTCCCCAAAAACCACAAAAAAGATGTACTGGAATTGCTCCCACTGGATCATCAATTACTTTAGTTTTAATTAAAAATTCTTCTCCTAATAAGACAATAATGCCACTGATGCCACCAATGATAATAGCTGATCTGATATTAACATAACCTGATGATGCCGTAATCCCCACTAATCCCCCTAAAATGCCATTAATAATTGTGGATAAACTGGCCTTGCGACCGATTAAAGGATTAAGAATTAATGCCAAAACTCCCCCAGCGGCAGCGGCAATCATCGTGGTAGTAATTGCCATGGGGACATTATCCAAATTTACCGCCGAACCACCATTAAAACCAAACCATCCTAACCAAAGAATTAAGCAACCAAGGGTTGCAAATCCTAACTGATGGGGAGCAAAGTTTCCTCTTTCTTTTTCTTCATAACAGTCAGTTTTGCAATTATAACCAAAACGTCCATCTCTCGGTTTTAGTAACCAAGCACCCACTAATCCGGCCATTCCTCCCACCGAATGCACCACCGTTGAACCGGCAAAATCTCGAAACTTAAATAAGTTATATAACCACCCTTCCGATGACCAAATCCAATGTCCTGTCAGAGAATAAGAAAAAGCAACTAAAAAGAAACTAAATAGCAAAAATGCCCAAAATTTAACCCTTTCTGCCACTGCTCCCGATACAATGGTCGCCGCAGTTCCCGCAAAAGTTAATTGAAAGAAAAATAAAGTGGCAATTGAACGACCTGGCCACAATTTTTGGAATTGAATGTATTGATTATTGGGGGTTAAAATTTCCAAGAAAAATCCTGTCCCACCAGAGAAACTATTTCCCAGTTCAGATGTATCACCAAACATTAAACCGAAACCAAACATCCAATAAGCCAAGGCAGAAACACAGAAGACAATTAGGTTTTTAGCTAAGACATTAGTGGCGTTATTAGTACGACAAAAACCCGTTTCCAGCATGGCAAAACCCGCATTCATAAAGAATACTAACGAGCCGGCTATTAACATCCAGAGATTAGCAACTAAATCCAGAGTAGAATTATTTAAATCTTGTGCTGTGACTTTGCCTACACCGATCAACAGCATGACGATAAGAGAGAAACAAAAAGATAGGATATTACGCAAACGCGGGCGATATTCTAGAAAAGATAATAATCGATTCATCGGCTATAACTCTCATGGGCAATTTCCCCTTTATAGTAATTGATTTAATCCCCTATCGTTCACTCAAAACTGCTTTTTTTCTGATCCAGATAGCGAGAATTGTCAGGAAAAGTAAACCCATCACTCCCGCTAAAGGATTTTTATCGATTCCAGTTAACCAATCGGGAACAGTACCAGTGTATTTAATTAACTGACCCACATTTAATATATAGTATGCCCAGATTAAACCCGCGTGCAGACCGATACTTTTACCCAAACTACCACCACAGGCGCGTTTTGCCCAACCGAGAATCAATCCTAGCAAGACTAAGGCAGGAAATTGGGGAAAAGTGCGGATAATTTCGGCTAAAGGTTTAATAAAGTGAGCAAGAGCAAAAATTAAGGCACTAATCACTAGAGCGATAGCGGGACGATAATCCTTTTCTAATTCTCCCAGTAACCAGCCCCGAAATAGCAATTCTTCGGCAAAACCCACCGCTAAAGCGACTAAAAACCCCTCCAGGATGATTTTGCTGATCTGGGGATTTGCAGGTAAGAAATTTAACCAACCTAGGAACGCTTGGAACAGAAAAAGCGAGAAAGTAAAAAATAGACCGATCGCTAACCCGTTAATTAACTTGATCAGCGTTTTTCTTCGCCAAATCAACCCATAATCGGCTAATCCCTCATCGCCATAAATTGTCCGTCCCCACCAATGGGATAACCCCAAAAATTCCAGATAGAGAACAGAAAGGGTCAAAATTGAGACCAGATTAGCATTAGTGGCAAAAAAGTGATAGAGGGGAAGTGCGATCGGCAACCAGAGAAAAAGTAGGAGCAAAATAAAAATTCCCAGTCGCAGGGGGACTGGGTAAGTGGCAATTACCCGTAATCTTTTATTCATCGGGTTCGATGCTGCTGGTTAAACCTTTATTTTTCAAGGTTTCACAGTAAAATTCCGCGTGTTCTTGGATGCAGGTAATCACCAAGGCTGTACCATTCGTGTGCGCTTCCATCATGATATCAACTGCTTGGGGTTGCGTCATACCGGCGATCGTTTGCATTAAACTCTGAACCACATACTCCATCGAGTTAAAGTCGTCATTGTGGAGTAAAACGCGATAACGAGGCGCTGGTTTACGGATTGTCGCTGTGGAACGCTTTTCGATCACTTCTGTGGACACCGTGTCTCTCCTTTGAATCTATATCACAATACAAGTCAATCACTTAATGATCATAATCAAAATTTCCAGATTGAGCTAGGCTTTTTCTGTGATCCTTGGGGTGTTGGGTGTTGGGGGTTGGGTGTTGGTGAGTGGGGGACAGCCAAAGGAATGACATTTCTAGATGGATAGATCATAATTGCATTAATTGGCTAATTTAAGCTTATTTTACCATGGCTACTGACCAATTACAAAACCTTGAAGACAATATTCAACATCGAATGTTACCAAAAGATTCTAGGATTAAGATATTAGTCATCCCTAGGGAAAGGTGTCTTAGTACGGAATTTGAGTCTATAGCTTTAGATGTTTTACCCTTAGATAAATGTGTAGATTTAGACAAATACTAAGGCAGATACACAGAAGCGGAACTCCTCTATAAGCTCTCCCTCATAGCTAGTTATATGTTCGCCAATTTGTTATTCTTAGACCAAATCAGTTTTTAAATTGATTGTTTCTCCTCACTTCCCACTCTCCTAGAAAGTCCTTTGTTTCACTCAAAAACTGATGGTTTTAATCCAGCAAAAACAGAACTATTTACCTATTATCCCTCCTAACCAAGAGAAAAGAAAAAATTAATATTTATCGGACCAGGTTAGCTGATATGATCAAGGAGATGACTATCATTCCAAGGTCAATGAGCGCAAGAACGTTATTCGATAAAGTCTGGGACGCACACACGGTTAAGATTCTTCCCAGTGGACAGACACAATTATTTATCGGACTGCATCTAGTCCATGAAGTCACCAGTCCCCAAGCTTTTTCGATGCTGAGAGAAAGGGGTTTAAAAGTATTATTTCCGGGACGGACTATTGCTACCGTCGATCACATCGTCCCCACCGAAAATCAGGCGCGTCCTTTCCTTGACGATTTGGCTGAGGAAATGATCCGGGCGATCGAAACTAATGTTCAAAGCAATCATATTCCTTTCTACGGCATCGGTTCTGGTAATCAGGGCATAGTTCATGTGATCGCTCCTGAACAGGGCCTAACCCAACCCGGGATGACGATTGCCTGTGGTGACTCCCACACCTCCACCCACGGCGCTTTTGGGGCGATCGCTTTTGGCATCGGCACTTCCCAAGTACGCGATGTTCTTGCTACCCAAACCCTATCCCTATCGAAATTAAAAGTGCGTCGAGTGGAGGTAAACGGCGATTTAAACCCCGGGGTCTATGCTAAAGATGTAATTCTCCATATTATCCGTCAATTGGGCGTTAAAGGCGGTGTTGGTTATGCCTATGAATACGCTGGTAGTACAATTGAACGGATGTCCATGGAAGAAAGGATGACGATTTGTAACATGGCGATCGAAGGTGGGGCCCGATGTGGTTATATCAACCCCGATCAAATCACCTACGATTACCTCAAAGGTCTTGATTTTGCGCCTAAAGACTGGGAAAGTGCGGTTAATTGGTGGGAAAGCATTAAAAGCGATGCCGATGCAGTTTATGACGATGTGGTGGTCTTTGATGCCGGCGAAATCGAACCTACAGTTACTTGGGGTATCACTCCGGGCCAAGGAATCGGAGTTAACGAAGTCATTCCCACTCCCGAAAGTTTACCGGCAACGGAAAGAGCGATCGCAGAGGAAGCCTATCAATACATGAAACTCACCCCCGGCACCCCGATTAAAGGCACAAAAATCGATGTCTGCTTCGTCGGTAGCTGTACTAACGGCCGGATCAGTGATCTGCGCGAAGCGGCCAAATTTGCCCAAGGTCATCGTGTGGCCCCCCATGTGAAAGCTTTTATCGTCCCCGGTTCCGAAAGAGTCAAAAAACAGGCGGAAGCGGAAGGATTAGACCAAATTTTCCTAGCATCGGGCTTTGAATGGCGCGAGGCTGGCTGTTCCATGTGTTTAGCCATGAATCCCGATAAATTGCAGGGAGATCAGATCAGCGCTTCCTCCTCCAATCGCAACTTTAAAGGTCGTCAAGGTTCCGCTTCTGGGCGTACTTTGTTGATGAGTCCGGCGATGGTGGTAGCAGCAGCAATTAAAGGGGAAGTAACCGATCCCAGGGAGTTGTTACAGTAGTTGTCTCAATGGTGAGATAGGAGGCAGGAGTCAGGAGTCAGGAGTCAGGATTCAGGAGGCAGGAGATAGGGTGATAGGGTTTTGGGGTGATAGGGTGATGAGACAGCTTCCCCACTTCCCTCCTCCCTTCTCTACAATAATTACTCGCAACCAGAAATACCTTGGGTTCATATCATACTTTGTGCTTTTTGTCAAAAAAACTTTTTTTTTGCAATAAAACTACACAAAAAAAGATCATCGTTGCCGGTGAAATTGACTGATTTACCCGTCTTAATTAGGATCACCTTCTAGGTGTGGCAAGGGTTTTAACCATTGCTGCCCAAAAAAGCACAGAATAACCCATTATGAAATTCTATCAAATCGCTGTAACTATCATAACATCGTTGTTAAATAAAAATCTTTCTCAATTAATTCTTAAGAATTTATAAATATTGCGGAATGTTAATTTAAATATTCTTAAGTTTTTGCAGTCAATAAATAATTTTTACTTATCTTTGTCCAACATTGGGTTAGAAGTCAGTTATCAGTTATCAGTTATCAGTTATCAGTTATCAGTTATCAGTTCACTGAGAAAACTCCCCACACCCCACTCCCCCACCTCCCACTTCCCACACCCCACACCCTACACCCCACTCTATTTTAATTTGACTGCCATAATTGCCAAGCTTTAACGAGATTTCCCCCCATCAAGGCAGCCACTGCATTTAAAGTCTTAATTTCCTCACTATCGGGATTTAATTGTCTAGCTTTATCTAAGACTTTTTGGGCTGCTTGCGGTTGCCAATCGTAGAGATAAATAAAACCTTGATAAGCATAATGATAGGGATTATGGGGGTCAATTTTAATCATTTCCTCGGTGGCTTTTATTGCCCCTGCCACATCCTGTTGTAGTACCTTAGAAATTGCTAATCCGTAGGCTAAAGATAATTTATCGGGGGGGTTTTGTTGCTGTAAACGATAGGAAAAAGCCTTGTCTGCTTGCAGCACATAATCCTGAATCGAATCGTATTGATTGATACGATTAGTTAACTCAAAAATTGGCTCAATCCCCGTTAATCCTTGACCAATATTAGCCGACTTTAAGCGCAATTGGGTGACTAAATCTAATTGGGGGGTTGCTAACTTGGGAACTTGAGGATCGATGGTAATTTGAGCATTAGTTTTAATCGGATAGGTTTCGCCAGTTTCCCGATTGAGATAGACAGCAGATAAGCGATAAACTCCGGGGGTTGCTGCCGACTGCATGGCGGTTTTTTCAGTGACTTCAAAACCCTTTTGTTGCTCTTCTGAAGTTAATTTTTCTGCCACTAATCCCCCCATAGCCATACCGTGATCGTGCATCCAATAATCCTTCCCGTCCACTTCTTGCCAGGTTAAAATTACTATCCCTGACTTTAATTGTTGCCAGTCTCCGGCCCATTTATAAACCACGGGAAGGGGTTGATTAGGAGAAGCTTTTTCGGCAAGGGTAATCTCTCTTAATTCCACCCGTTTTGGCGGATTTTCAAGGGGTTTAACCGTGACGGAAGGATATATTTTTCGGTGTAGGGACAGGGTGCTATCATCCGGTAGCTGCCAAGTTTTCTCCACTTGGAAATCTGGCCCAGTGGCGACTCGATTAACAATTTTTTTCTGGACATTGGGGACGGAACCCTGTTCACCAGTTTTAGTTAAAAACCAATCTAAAGAATTGACATCCTTTTCGATATCTTCTTCCCGAACTCCCACCTGTCTGCCGGCAACCTGGGAATTATGTTTACCACCGTAGAAAGAGAAAGTATGTTGATTTAATTCGGGGGTGGAAGGTAAAACCCCTAGGGTGCTGCGAAGATAGGGAGAATCGGCTAGAATCTCTTTAACTACTTCTTCGTTTTGCCAGCCAGTTTTTAAATAGGGATGGTGTTGTAATTTGGGACTGAAAACGTTAGTAATTATATCTCCCCCCAAGGGGAATAAATTTAAGCTGGTGAGGATAGCGGCAATAGTTATCGTTCCCCAACGGATAGCGGGGGCAAAACGACCGCGCCAAGATAATAAACCGACGGATAAAATTAAGGATAAAGTCGGTAAAATCGGCAAAATATAACGAGCATCTTTATTGATGTTGAGGGATGATAATAGGTATCCCCCCAGCAGAAAAACTCCTAACCAAATCCACACAGGACGATTAACCTTATCTTCGGTTTTTCTATGACGTAAGGAGATTAATAATCCCACCACAGGAACTAATAACAATACCCAAGAAAGAAAATAGGGTAAAACTTGGGCGTAAAACGTCCAGGCATCTGGACTGGTAAGAGGCGGATCTCCCTCCAAAATCGCCGAATCTACCGTGGCACGTTTGCCTGCGGTTAACATTAATAACCAATTCGTCCGATACCAGGGAAACATTAACAATGCTGCCGTTAAAAAACTGAGCATTAATTGCGCTAGATTGCCCCAACGTTTTCGCCGGAGATTTTCGCCCAATACCCACAAAATCGGTAAAAAGAGGAAAAATAGGGCGGTTTGTTTGACTAACATCCCTAAACCCAAAGAAATCCCGAAAGCGATCGCTTTTGGCCAGCCTTGTCCACTAAATCGCCACCATGTCAAGCAAAAGTAAGAAAACGTTACAATTGCCGCTAAGGGAAAGTCTAAGAGATATTCGAGGCGATAATAGTATAAACCGGGGAGAAATTGACAGATTAGGACTGCCCATAAAGCCACAGTCCCATTAAAGAGGATAATTCCCAATCCGTACACAGAAAAGAGCAGTAGGGCGCTATAGATAGCCATTACCCACATACCCGCATCAAGACTAATACCAAAGAGATTAAAGAAGGGAATCGTTACAAGATAGGTTAAAGGGGGAATTTTCGGCGACATTAGCCATAAACTGCGCCACCAATCCCCGTCAAACCAGCGAGGATTTTGGAAAGCTTGGGTATAGATAATCCCACCGTTGAGATAATCGGCCTGATCCCAAGCAGGAATGGTATGATCGAGACTAAACCAGAATCTATCGACTAATATCCCCAATATCCATATAATACTGACAATAATTAATCCCTGTCTCCCATCTAGCGATCGCTTCAAAATGACTTCTCCCTAGTGCAACTCTCAATTATTCTGCCACGCTCTCAAGCGACCCTGAAAAAATCGCCAGCAAGAAACACCAGACCGATCGGGGTAAAATAAAGATTTAGTGAAAAATTGTAACAGGAACTTGACAAATGCGAGTGGTGATCGTTGGTGCAGGGTTAGCGGGAATGGCAACAGCTATCGATCTAGTCGATGCGGGCTGTACAGTAGAAATCTTAGAATCTCGTCCCTTTGTCGGGGGAAAAGTCGGTAGTTGGGTAGATGCGGACGGTAATCACATCGAGATGGGCTTGCACGTCTTTTTTGGTTGTTACTATAATCTTTTTGAGTTAATGAAAAAAGTGGGCGCTTTTCAATCCCTACTGCTCAAAGAACACACCCACACTTTTATCAACGAAGGGGGAAAAATCGGCGAATTAGACTTTCGTTTCGCCGCAGGTGCGCCTTTTAACGGTTTAAAAGCCTTTTTTACCTCCTCCCAACTCTCGGCAGCCGATAAAATCTTTAATTCTCTGGCCTTAGGTACCAGTCCCATCGTCCGCGGTCTGATAGACTTCCAAGGAGCGATGAAAACGATTCGGGATCTGGACTCGATTAGTTTTGCTGATTGGTTTCGTAGCCATGGCGGTAATCAAGGCAGTTTAAAAAAAATGTGGAATCCGATCGCCTATGCCTTAGGATTTATCGATACGGAAAATATCTCGGCCCGTTGTATGCTGACGATTTTCCAATTTTTTGCCGCTAAAACCGAAGCTTCCGTCCTGCGGATGTTGGAAGGTTCCCCCCACGAATACCTACATAAACCGATTATTAACTATCTGGAGGCACGGGGCGCCAAAATCTCTACCCGTCGTCAGGTGCGGGAAATTCTCTATTCTGGAGAGGGCGAAAATCTGCAAGTTAATGGCCTGATCGTCGCTAACGGAGAAACCACGGAAACTATCACCGCAGATGCCTATGTTTGCGCTGGTGATGTCCCCGGTATTCAGCGTCTCATTCCCCAAGATTGGCGAAAAATGCCGATTTTTGACAATATTTTCCGACTAGAAGCCGTCCCCGTCGCCACGGTACAATTGCGTTTTGACGGTTGGGTGACGGAGTTAAATGATGCCGAAAAACGCCGACAACTGCAAAAAGCGGTGGGAATTGACAATCTTTTGTACACCCACCAAGCGGATTTTTCCTGTTTTGCAGATCTTGCTCTCACCAGTCCTAGGGATTATTATCGCCCCGGAGAAGGTTCTTTATTACAGTTGGTTTTAACCCCCGGGGATCCTTTTATTAAAGCTAAAAATGAAGATATCGCCCAGCACGTTTTAGCGCAAGTCCATCAGTTATTTCCCTCCTCCCGGGAGTTAAAGATGACTTGGTTTAGTGTGGTGAAATTGGCCCAGAGTCTCTATCGGGAAGCACCGGGGATGGATGTCTATCGTCCCTCGCAAGCGACTCCTATCCCTAACTTTTTCCTTGCCGGTAGTTATACCCAACAGGATTACATTGATAGCATGGAAGGAGCCACTTTATCGGGTAAACAGGCAGCCAGGGCCATCTTACAACAGGCCGAGCGCCAGAAATCTTTGGCTACGGTTTGAGCAAACAGCCAGCAATCTCCTCTGTTAAGAAGGGGTTGCCTCTAAACTTGTTTTCAGTGGCCAAAGATAACCCCTATAGCTAACTTGGCAAGTCAGCCTCTCAAGCCAAGCTATACAAAAAAGACCGATCGAGCTAGACTCGTAAAAAGATAACTCCATCTAGAAGGCTTACCCTAGACTGGAAAGAACGTCGGAAAAATCTCGTCAGAAATAGGAGTCAATCGAGTTTATGCCAGAGCTTGCTGTACCATTAGAGCTTGATTTCACCAGCGAAACCTATAAATCAGCCTATAGTCGCATTAATGCCATCGTTATTGAAGGCGAATACGAGGCCAATAGCAATTATATTCAATTAGCAGACATCCTCGCCGATAACAAAGAAGAGTTACACCGTCTGGCAAAAATGGAAAACCGTCACATGAAAGGTTTTCAAGCTTGCGGCCAAAATTTGCAAATCACTCCTGATATGGATTATGCCAGAGAATTCTTTTCCTCTCTGCACGAGAACTTCCAAATTGCCTACGCAGAAGGTAAAGTTGTCACCTGTTTATTAATCCAATCTTTGATTATCGAAGCTTTCGCGATCGCTGCCTATAATATTTATATTCCTGTTGCTGATCCTTTTGCTCGTAAAATTACTGAAGGCGTAGTTAAAGACGAATATTTACATCTCAATTTTGGCGAAGAATGGCTAAAAGCGAACTTTGAAACCGCTAAAAAGGAATTAGAAGCCGCAAATCGAGCTAATCTTCCCATTGTCTGGAGAATGCTCAATCAAGTCGAGGATGATGCTCGCGTCCTCGGTATGGAAAAAGAGGCCCTCGTGGAAGACTTCATGATTAGCTACGGGGAAGCTTTAAGCAATATTGGTTTCAGCACCCGTGATATTATGCGGATGTCTGCCTACGGATTAACTGC
The DNA here is from genome assembly GCF_000297435.1 of Microcystis sp. T1-4. GTDB lineage: Bacteria > Cyanobacteriota > Cyanobacteriia > Cyanobacteriales > Microcystaceae > Microcystis. Next base: position 45,149 of record NZ_CAIP01000009.1, read on the forward strand.
CGTCTAAACCTTGAGCGTCGAGATTTCCTGTTTTTCCCCTGCTGCCGCTCAACACAGAGCGGCGCTTTTGTGTAATATATTTAAGAGTCTTAACGATTTCTTAGCAATATCCTCATTTTTTTATCTAGTGCCATCTAGTCTAACGAAAGAACAATCAATGTTTGGTCTTATAGGTCATCTTACCAGTTTAGAACACGCCCAATCGGTCGCCGACGATCTAGGTTATCCTGAATATGCTAACCAGGGATTAGATTTTTGGTGTGCTGCCCCCCCGCAAATTGTCGATGATTTTCATGTCACCAGCATCACGGGGCAAACCATCAGAGGAAAATATATCGAATCCTGTTTTTTACCAGAGATGTTGTCGAATCGTTGGGTAAAGTCTGCTATTCGTAAGGTGCTAAATGCCATGGCACTCGCTCAAAAAAGTGATATCAATATCACCGCACTCGGTGGTTTTTCTTCGATTATTTTCGAGGAATTTAATCTCAAAGATAATCGACAGGTACGGAATATCGAGCTAGATTTTGGCCGTTTTACCACCGGTAATACCCACACCGCTTACGTCATCTGCAATCAGGTGGAAACCCTCGCTGACAAAATGGACATCGATTTAGCTCAATCCACCGTCGTGGTTTGCGGGGCAACCGGAGATATCGGCAGCGCCGTTTGTCGTTGGTTAAATGAAAAAACCGATACAAAAGAACTAATCTATGTGGCACGCAATCAAGAGCGTTTACAATCTCTCCAAGAGGAGTTAGGACGCGGTAAAATTCTCCCCCTAGAGGAGGCTTTACCCCTGGCTGATATCATTGTTTGGGTGGCTAGTATGCCTAAAGGCGTGGAAATTGATCCAGATAAACTCAAGCGCCCCTGTATTATTATTGATGGTGGTTATCCGAAAAATTTAGGCATGGTATTAAATGCCCCCGATATTTCGGTGATTAAGGGCGGCATTGTCGAGCATTCCCTCGATATTGACTGGAAAATTATGAAAATCGTTAATATGGATATTCCCTCTCGTCAAATGTTTGCCTGTTTTGCCGAGGCGATTTTATTGGAGTTGGAGGGTTGGCAAACTAATTTTTCCTGGGGACGCAATCAAATTACCGTCCCTAAAATGGAACAAATCGGTGCAGCTTCCCGCAAACACGGGTTTCAACCTTTGTTATTTTAATTCATACCCCCAACCCCCCACGGAATTAGAAGTTTCAGGCGAAAAATAATTAGAGTAAGTGCTTGACTTTAGCGGCTGCTTGGGTTATGCTTGTTTCATAATGGGATGTTTGTTTTTATTTTTGACTGCTTAGGTTCCAATTATGAATAAACTCTTTTAAAAATATTATCCCAAAATCTGCCCACAAAAGCAAGCAAAATTTTGCCATCAATTGTTAAGTTTTGTTAAGAAAAGTCCTAAGAGTGGCAAGGAAGAGAACTCCCTGAACAGATCAGTCCGATCTCCTTGATAGTTTCTCAAGGGTTTTGGGGTAATTCTAGTTGAAGCATGAAACCCAACGCCCGATTATGTTACGCTCCCGCTAACCCATCCTACAAATAATCGTGCCTCCCTACTTAAATGGTGTACAATACTAAATCGGTTGAGTATGGGCTACTGATCAGGACAGGCGAAAGGCAAGGGGTAAAAAGGATAATGCCTATATGGTCATGAAAAACAAGATCGACTCCTTCATCAAGCGACTTGGCATAACTCCCTACCGATTTGCCAAAGATACTGGTCTTAGCATGAATAATATCTACTTACTGAAAAATGATCCCTCTCAGTTCCCTAGTGCTAGAGTTTTCGACTTGATCCTTGAGAGATATAAGGATCAAGGGATCGGAGTCAACGATATTGTCGAATGGGTTCCCATCATAGCGATCGCAACATCCCAAAAGAGAGGAGGCAGAAATGGCAGAAGATAGATTAGAACGGATTGAGAAAATAGTTGAATCAAACGCTAGGGCAATTCAAGCTCTTGCCGATGCCGTGGCTAGGGATCGAGAAGAACGAAAACAAGAGCAAAAAGGGCTTTACGATTACCTTGCTCGAATAGCCAGCGCACAATCAGATTTTTATCAGACTCAAGCCGATTTTTACCGGCATTTAGAGAGAATGGATGATCGACACGCCCAAATGATTGAAATCATCCGACAAATCAACGAAAACAAGAGCGATCGTACTTGATGCACAATCAAGCGTTCTCCTTTTAACCAATACCCCCAACCCCCCACCGACCACGGAATTAGAAGTTTTAGGCGAAAAATAATTAGAGTAAGTGCTTGACTTTAGCGGCGGCTTGGGTTATGCTTGTTTCATAGTGGGATGTCTGTGTTTATTTTTGACTGCTTAGGTTCCGATTATGAATAAACTCTTTTAAAAATATTATCCCAAAATCTGCCCACAAAAGCAAGCAAAATTTTGCCCTCAATTGTTAAGTTTTGTTAAGAAAAGTCCTAAGAGTGGCAAGGAAGAGAACTCCCTGAACAGATCAGTCCGATTTCTTTGATAGTTTCTCAAGGGTTTTGGGATAATTCTAGAAGTGTGGGCCTGATTTTTAGCCTTCCAGCAAAGACGACAAAACCACTAAACCCTATGAAAACTTGGTTAGAAGATCGCGGTATTTTACCCGCTTACGGTGGGGGGGTAATCATTGGCATTACCCTCTGTTTTTTCGGGGCGGCGACCAATACCATGGCGGGATGGTTGTATGCTATCTGTGGCACGACAATCGCCATTTTAATTTTATCGATAATTTTACCCCGTCGTTCCCTTCTTCCTCTGAAAGTGCGTCGTCTTGCCATTGTACCCGTAAGTGCGGGGGACGATCTTAGTATGAGCCTAGAGATAGAAAATACCAGCAATCAGCCGATAAATCTGTTAGAAGTGACAGATATGCTGCCAATTGTTCTCGATCAGCCAAAAATAACCCCAATAGAAGCGATTGCCCCCAAAAGTAGCCATCGTTGGACCTATTATTTACCCACCAGTAAACGGGGTGTTTATCACTGGCAAGAAGTACAATTAAGAACAGCGGCCCCTCTCGGTTTATTTTGGTGTCGTCGTTGTAGTCAAGCAGCGGCTAAAGCTTTAGTTTATCCGCAAATTTTACCCTTACAACAATGTCCCCTGATCGATTCCCTCGGTCAAGAGGTGGCACAAAAATTAGAAAATAATCGCTATTATCAAAAGGCTAGTCAAGGACTGACCCGAAACCTGAGACAATATCGCCACGGTGATTCTACCCGTTTAATTCACTGGAAAACTAGCGCCCGTTTGGGAGAATTGCAAATTCGGGAATTAGAAGTGTTAACGGGAGGACAGGAAGTGATTATCTGTCTCGATACCCTCTGTGATTGGCCAGAAGACAGTTTTGAACAGGCGATTATTGCCGCTGCTTCCCTCTATTTTTATGCCCATCGTCGGCAATTAAATGTGAAACTCTGGACCGGTGAAACGGGTTTAATTCAAGGGGAAAGGGTCATTTTAGAGACTTTAGCTGGTATAGAGGCAAAAGCTAGTCAAAAAAAGGCTAATCTGCCTAATTTACCTGTAATTTGGTTGACAAGTAACCTCAATTCCATCGAACAACTCACCCCCGGCAGCCGTTGGTTATTTTTCCTCGCTGCCGATTCTAGGGAGAGTCCTTCCCTCTTGATCCGACAGTGTAGCGGATTGGCGATCGAACCAGAAATTTCTCTACAACAACAATTGCAAAAACCGCCTCGTTGAGAAAATTTCTGTTCCCAGTCTAGATTGAGAGGAAATTGTCCAGAAAAAAATACCAGTATCCCCGAAAAAGATGTTATGATAGAAAAGACTCGGACTCATGCGATCGCAACGCCTTAACCTTGTCAGGACCGGAAGGTAGCAGCAATACGGGATGCTTGTGACTGGCGTGATCTCCGGGTCTTTTTGTTGCCTGTGACGGTCGCTGTTGTGAACGCTTTCAAAACTTTTCGATCGCTTACTGCCGAAACTCGTCGTCAACTACTCATCCTCTTCGTCACGGCGCTGTTTTTCTGGACAAGTATCACCACTCTCCTCCCCACTCTCCCCATCTATATTGACTCCCTAGGCGGTAGCAAACAAGATATCGGTTTTGTCATGGGGGCCTTTGCCATCGGTTTAATTTTATCGCGCAGTTGGTTAGGCAATCTAGTTGATCGCCGCAGTCGCAAATTAGTGGTTTTATTTGGAACTATTGTCGCCGCTACCGCACCCCTCGGTTATCTATTTTTTCGCGATCTTTCCTCTTTATTCGTCGTCCGTGCCTACCATGGCCTCAGTATCGCCGCTTTTACCACCGGTTACAGTACCCTAGTGGTGGATTTTTCCCCCGTTCGTCAACGGGGAGAGATAATTGGTTATATGAGCTTAACTGCACCCATAGGCATGGGAATCGGTCCAGCTTTAGGCAGTTATCTCTACAAATCGATCGGTTATGACGGTTTATTTCTAGTTTCCGCCACTTCGGGAGCGATCGCCTTTCTCCTGAGTTTCTCCATTCAAGAACCGGACTTCAAGAAAAAATTAGCCGAAATGAAGGCAGAAAATCCGACAATTGAGCGCAGTTTTTGGGCATTATGTCAAGAGCGGGCTTTTTTAGTCCCTACCTTAGTTTTTCTGCTGGTTGGCACTTTATTCGGCGGTTTAGTCGCTTTTTTACCCCTGTTTCTCCTCGAAAATCAGATCCCTTTCAGTGCCGGTCTATTCTACAGTTGTGCGGCAGTATCGGGGGTAATCGGACGGATTTTGTCGGGAGGAGCCAGTGATCGCTATGGACGGGGTTTATTCATCACTATTAGCGTTTTTTGCTATGGTTTATCCATGTTGGTTCTATCTTCTGCTCGATCTCCTTCCGCTTTAATTTTAGCCGCTATTCTCGAAGGTACGGGAGGGGGGATTTTATTCCCTATGTTACTGGCTTTAATCTCCGATCGCTCTAGGCCCCAAGAACGCGGCCGGGCCTATTCTATCTGTATCGGCGGTTTTGATGTGGGAACGGCCTTAGCAGGTCCAATTCTGGGGGTTTTAGCAATTTCCTACAAAACTATGTTTAGTTTATCGTCAGGATTAGCTGTTATCGCTCTCTTTCTCTTTTTTACTCTTTCTAACCCCACTATAAGCCATTCTTTTCTCTTCGCTTTCGGTTTAGAAAAAGATCGTTATGCTCTGCGCGGACAATTACAATAAAGCTTACTGAAAAAGTTTTTCCTAGTACAGGGTTATTTAATAGGTTTGAGGTTGGAAATTATCGGGAATATCTAATTCAAATACTTGGTCATGAATCCGAGCCACATAAAACCCTTCTTGCAGAATTTTTTCGCGTAATTCTGGGGATAAATCAACGGCTGCTAATATGCCATAGAGTTTTTTATCTTTGTGTTCAGGAAAAAAGCGGCGAAACCGTTGCAAAATACTTTTTAATTGAGTAATATCTTCCTGTCTAACATGACTTTTAACCTCAACGATATAAGCAGTATTTAGCTCACCATTGCTATAGGCAAGAACATCAATTTCTAGGTGTTGTCCTTCTTTACTGACTCGGACACTGGGACTGATAACCTCCATACCAAATTGTTGTCCGAGAATCGTTTCCATTGAAGGAAGGGCAAGTCCTTCGGTAAAGCTGCCGAATTTTGCACCGAGTCCCCCAATTTGTTTGCCCAGTTCTTTGAGTTGTTTGTCAGTTTCTTTTTGAGCGGCAGTTAATTCGGCTAAGAGTCGCCATACGTCTTCGGATGTGGTTGCCATAAATAATTGTTTCCTTCCGATCTAGTCTATTGTTATTTTAGTCAATTGCGCCGGTACTTCCTAATTTTTAACCTTCCATGCTCTCTTTTTTGTCAAGTACATCTTATACCATTTTAAGCGAATACTACCGTGCGATTAGCGTAAACTAAAACGCGATTTTGCAAGTGTAAACGTACCGCTCGCGCTAACACCACCCTTTCTAAATCCTTACCTTGACGAATTAAATCTCCCACGGTATCGCGATGACTAACTCTGACCACATCCTGCTCGATAATTGGCCCCTGATCGAGATCGGCAGTGATATAATGGGCCGTGGCTCCAATAATTTTTACCCCTCGATCGTAGGCCCGTTGATAGGGATTAGCTCCCGCAAAAGCTGGTAAAAAAGAATGATGAATGTTGATAATATTGGGAAAAAAGTTAATAAATCTGGGGTGAGAACCTGCATATATTTAGCTAAAATCCCTAAATCTATCCGGTATTCCCGCAGTAACTCTAATTGTCTGGCTTCCTGTTCAATCTTGGTTTCGGCGGTAACGGGAAGATGATAAAAATCAATACCAAATTGATTGGCAACTGAGTGTAATTCTGGATGATTGCTAATAATTAAAGGAATTTCTGCCCTAATTTCTCCCGCCTGTTGTCGCCATAATAAATCGAGGAGACAATGATCCTGTTTTGTCACCCAAATAGCTAGACGCGGGACAGTATCGGAAAAATGTAAGGACCAACTAGCCTGCAAAGGTTTGGCAATAGCGGCGAAAGCTGGTTCGATCATCCCACGGGGTAAATTAAACCCCTCTAATTGCCATTCTATCCGCATCAGGAACAATCCCGCCGAAAAATCCGTGTGTTGGTCAGCATGGATAATATTGCCGCCATTAGCGTAGATAAAATTAGCGATTTTCGCCACTAGACCAATCTGGTCGGGACAAGAAATTAACAAAGTTGCAGTGGCAGCAGTCATAAATTATCGGCGGCAGGAATTGACTTTTTCTATGCCTAATTTATTACAATTTTAGGCACTTCGTCCCTTTGATACACAAAAAAGATCTTTTGTCAATAGCGATCGCCGATTAAATTTCCGGTTAAACTGATAGGCTATTCCCTTGCTCAGAAGTGGCAAAATGCCGCTCGATCAGAGAGGGGACATCTTGGGGAGCCACCTGATTATAATGCTTTTTATCGGGCATAACCACCAGATTTGGTCCTTTTTTGCACTGTTTTAAACAGCCGGTTAATTTAATATTCACCGCTTCTCCCAGTCCTTTTTCCTCTAAACCACTCTCTAACCTTTGGCAAACTCTCGCACCGCCATTTTTCCAACAATCGGACTTCTGACAGATTAAGACGGTGGCTTTTTTAGCTTTTGCCGGGGCGACTTCTGGGGTTTTTTCGCCAGATAAATGCTCGATCCCTAGTACCCTCAGTTTTAATTTTCCCTTTTTTGAACAAAGACTACTTTCTCCCGTCACTTTTAGCCATGAGTGGAGAGCAATATTCAGAGGTATGTGGTCTCGCAGTGGTTTTTCGGGCTTAAACCAATATTCCCGTTTATCAACACTGATTCTCAGGTATTTTACCTTATATCCGTCCTTGAGGACAAAACCGAGGAATTGACCGACCACTTGAAAGGGAACCATGGTAGTTGCAGATTTTGACATACTTTCTCACTTTTTACTCTCAAATTGCTAATTTTTATCAAGGATTAGGCCTGCCAACAGGTTTCCAGCCAACCGATTAAACAGCCTCGGATCCTCTACCTGTCGCAGGACACTCCACAGCTGTAAAAGTTGAGCCGGTCCATCGATGCGAACCTGCAAAAGCTGATGGAGCCAGCATTTACATTCAATTTCTAGGGACTGGAGCCGGTGGTAGAGATGCCAGCGATCCCACGCACTAAGAGGGAAGATTTTCTCACCTTCCGATGGCCATTTGTCTATACTCATGGGGCTTTTAATTGAGAACTATTAGCAATATAAGTCTGGGCTAATGTTTTCAGTATAACCGACAAATGCAAATAATTATCAATAACCCGAAGAAAAAAAGTTACCCGGTAGCGGCGATCGGCTAAAATCTTGCTTGTCCGCTTTGCCGACAGGAATCCCTACCGCCTAGAATTGTCAAAGGGATAAAAATGGAGATAACAAGATTTATTGACGAAAATTATGGATAAAAAAGCTCAAAAAAACGATAATTCAGCAGTTCTCTATTTTGATGGTGGTTCTCGCGGCAATCCGGGGAGAGCAGCCGGTGCTGCGGTAATAGTTTTAGCCGAGGGCAATTCCTTGACTACGACTAGATATATGGAGAGAGCCACTAATAACGAGGCCGAATACACGGGATTGATTATTGGATTGGAAAAAGCCCAAGAATTAGGCTTAAAAAGCCTAGAAATTCGCGGAGACAGTCAATTAGTCATCAATCAAGTTAAGGGAGACTGGAAGGTAAAAAGCGATAGTTTACGTCCCTTTTATCAGCGTGCTTGTCAATTAGTCGCCCAATTTGATCGCATTAGCTGGCGCTGGATTGAACGAGCTAAAAATAGTTTGGCTGACGCTGCTGCTAATCACTGTATGGATGCGGCGAAAAAATCGCCCGAAAAAGCCAAGGAAGGGGAAACTAATGGCGATATTCTGCTCCAATCCCTGAAACCAATCCTCAATACCGAAGAATTCGTTTTCTCTTCCCTAACAGCCACAGGACTAGAACAGCTACAATTAACCCCTATCTGCCAATTTCGGGAAGAGGAAGGCATAACGGTGATTATTCCCCGTCAGCAAGCCGATCGCAGAGACTTACAGTACAAGTGTATTTATAGACAAATTACTCTTTCTGTGCATTCTAGTTTAGCGGCGGTGGGATTTTTAGCGGTGATTAGCAAGAAACTGGCCGAAGCGGCAATTAGCGTCAATGTCATTTCCGGTTATTATCACGATCATTTATTTATCCCTAGGGATAGGGTGACAGAAGCGATGGCTATTCTCGAAGAAATTAGCCGCTCATAACAGTTATCAGTTATCAGTTATCAGTTATCAGTTATCAGTTAGCAGTTAGCAGATGTGAGTTTTCAATTCACTCATTACTGTTCACTGTTCACTGTTCACTGAAAAAACAGGATTTATTATTATTTGCTCTCCTCCGAGGAATTTTTCACCGTTTCTTCTAGGAAAACTACCGGTTCTTTTTCCCGCTGCTGGGAGCGGATGATATCGATGGTACTTTTCAGCACACTAGCGATGGGAACTGCTATCAATAAACCGAGAATTCCTGCCACTTTGCCCCCGATAAAAAGAGATAGAATAATCCAGACGGGATTAAGTCCGATCATACCTCCCATTAACCGAGGGGCGATGACGTTATCATTAATTTGACCGACAATAACCGTCAGGGTCAAAACTTTTAATCCTAACCAAAAATCTTGAAACATCAGTAGGGTACTAATGCCAATAATGGTAAAAGCACTGGCAAAAGGAATTAGTGTAGTTAGACCGATCGCCACCCCGAATAATAGGGCATAATCGACCTTGAGAATCACAAAAACAAAGATTTGAGCAAGGCTGAGAATTCCCGCTAAAATGGTTTGACCGGCAAAATAGGTTTCAAAAGTTTGACGAATAATCGTTCTTAATTTGAAATTCCAGGGAGAGGGAATCCAGCTAAAAATTCCCTCCCAAATTTGTTCGCCATAGAGAACAAGAAAGACGGTGAGAACTAGAACAAAGAGAATGTTTAGGATACTGTTGATAGTTCCCAGCACAAAGCTGAGTAATTGAGTGCTAAGAGTTTGTAAAACGTTGGTGAGTCGTTCCGATAACTGGGTGATTGATTGCTCGATATAAATCGCATATTTCTGAGTTTTATCCCACTTTTCTAAATTTTGTATCTGTTCGGTTCCTGACTCGATCCACTGGGGCAAACTATTGATTAAACTGCTTAATTGTTCGACAATCTGCGGAATTAAAATTAAACCTAAAACGCCCAAAATTAATAGGGCAATTAAAAAGACAATAGCGATTGAACCACTGCGATTAACCCCGCGTCTTTGCAGCAGTTTGATGGGAACATCTAAGACAAAAGCTAGTAAACTAGCAGTGACAAAAATACTGACTAAGGGTTCTAGATAGCTAAATAATTGGAATAATAACCAGCCATTGAGAAATAAGAGCGGAAAAACTAGACTTAGCCGCAACCAACGAGGTAGTTGCTTAAAAAGCTCTATCATATAACTAATTTTGTCCTGAGATAGTATCGAGGTAAAAAGAGACTTTTCTAACCAGAAATCCTCTTTCAATCTAGCATCTCCTCGTTACTTTTCTAGTCTCAAGTAATCCCGAAACTCTTATCCTAACCCTATGGAGCTAAGCGGATTCGAACCGCTGACCCCCTCAATGCCATTGAGGTACTCTACCAACTGAGCTATAACCCCGCGAAGACCATTTTTGAATATAGCTTAAATAGAATCATTTTGTCAAGGGGGGACGAGAAAAAAATTTGTCAGACAAAAGGCGATCGCTGTTAAGACAATGGTAAAACAATCGCCCCCATTTAGACAGGAGCCGGAATTTGGGTTAAATAGGTTAAACAGTGACCCATGAGGAAATAAACTACTAACATAGCCGCTGCCGCCGCTGCTACTAAGGTTCCCGCCAGCATCAAGGAAAACTCTTGCTGGTCGAACGCTTGCTGCATCAGATGCAATGACCAGGCCACAAGACCGAGGTCAAAGATGAGAATCGGAACTAACATATTTTAAATTTTGTTAACTTTCCTCTATTCTAATACATAATTTTCCCCAGGGATAATCGGACTGAAGTTAAAAACAGGGATTTTTGCCGGTTTCTCGATCGGGGCTGTCAGCCGTCGGCCGTTAGCTTTCAGTAATAGGTCTAAACCTTGCTCTTCTGGGGTTGCAGCCTGAAGAAATTGGCAGTAACTAATAGCATTAACCGACTCAATCCCTAGATTAAGTTCTGCAAATCTGACCCTCATTTTCCCGGGCTAACGCACGGGTACTTGTTGATTTTGCAGATAATTTTTGACCTCAGCGATGGTTAATTGACCATAATGGAGTAAAGAAGCCAATAAAGCCGCTTCTGCCCGCCCTTCCGTCAATGCTTCGTAAATATGCTGACAATTACCCGCTCCTCCAGAGGCAATCACAGGAATCTCCACCCTTTCAGCGATCGCTTTTGTCAATTCCAGATCGTAACCCGCTTGCGTGCCGTCGGCATCCATACTGGTAACTAACAACTCACCTGCCCCGCGTTTTTCCACTTCTTGGGCCCATAATAAAGCATCAATACCCGTATTTTCGCGTCCACCCCGAACATAAACCTCCCAACCAGGGTTATGCTCATCCCTACGTCGTCTAGCATCGATCGCCACCACAATGCACTGTTTCCCAAAGCGATCGCTGGCTCGATCGAGCAATTCCGGCTCGCGCACGGCAGCCGAGTTAATGCTGACTTTATCGGCCCCGGCTCTTAACAAATTTTTAATATTTTCTAAGGATTGGATACCACCCCCCACGGTCAGAGGAATAAAAACCTGTTCCGCCGTGCGATAGACTACATCAATAATCGTGTCGCGATCTTCATGGGTAGCAGTAATATCAAGAAAAACCAACTCATCAGCCCCTGCCTGATTATACAAGCGGGCCAACTCCACGGGGTCGCCAGCATCCTGAAGATTGACGAAATTAACCCCTTTCACTACCCGACCTTTATTGACATCCAAACAAGGCAAAATCCGCTTCGCTAACATATCCTAGACTCTTGATTGTAACAATGGCCATCAAACGATCGCATAATTCCCCCCCGGCTGCCGAGGAAAATCTGCTCACCCCCAATCCCACTATAGAAGAAACGGAAAAAGCAGAAGCGCAGATTCGTCCGCAATCCCTAGAGGATTATATCGGTCAACAGGACTTAAAAGCTAATCTAAAAGTCACCATCGCGGCGGCCAAAGCTAGACAAGAAGCGATCGATCATTTGCTCTTCTACGGACCGCCGGGGTTAGGAAAAACCACCATGGCTTTAATTTTAGCGGCTGAGATGGGAGTAAATTGCCGCATTACTGCCGCCCCCGCTTTAGAGCGTCCCCGGGATATTACCGGCATCCTGATCAATCTTCAACCCCGGGATATTCTTTTTATCGACGAAATTCATCGACTGAATCGGGTAACGGAGGAGTTATTATACCCCGCGATGGAGGATTATCGCCTGGATGTGACGATTGGCAAGGGTCAAGCGGCGAAAATTCGCAGTATTTCTTTACCTCCCTTTACTTTAATCGGTGCTACTACCAAAGTTGGCTCTTTAACTTCCCCTTTGCGCGATCGTTTTGGCATGATTCAACGTCTGCGTTTCTATACAGTTGAGGAATTGACCACAATTATTCTCCGAAGTGCCACTATTTTTAATATTCCCATGACTGAAGCAGGTGCGATCGAAATTTCCCGTCGCAGTCGGGGAACTCCACGCATTGCCAATCGTTTATTAAAACGGGTGCGCGACTATGTACAGGTGAAGGGAGAAACTATGATCACCCCCCAGTTAGCCGCTGAGGGATTAAATCAATTAAATGTGGATTCTATGGGTTTAGATTGGACCGATCGATTAGTATTAAAGACGATGATCGAACAGTTTCAAGGCAGACCCGTGGGATTGGAAGCGGTAGCAGCAGCCACGGGGGAAGATGCCAAGACGATCGAGGAGGTCTATGAGCCTTATTTATTACAAATAGGTTATCTTAATCGTACTCCCCGGGGTCGCGTGGTGACGGCAGCCGCCTACGAACATTTAGGTTTACTGGCAAAATTGCCGAAAAATAAGGATCGGAGTTTACCTTTGTTTGAGTTCTAGTTTTCTAGATTGGATTAAGACCTTTAGACTTTTTGGCAATCAAAAAGTGTCGGTCATTGGAGTGAGCGGGGGGGGAAAATTCACACCCCACACCCCACACCCCACACCCCACACCCCACACCCCGCACCCCGCACCCCACACCCTGCCCCTAGGAACAACTTTCTCAGCCAACCCTAATTACCTGGGTTTCAGCTTACCCTTGTCTTTAAATACTGGCTTGACCGCGTCAAATCACACAAGACCTTGTGTAAAGGTCGTATGATCATGATCGTAGTAAGTTACATTGTTGCCATCGCTTGCCGCTTCTAATCGAGACTGTATTGGGATTGGTCAAAGCTAATTGCAATAGTGATCTTTTACAGTCCATATTTTTTAAGTCTGTTAGCGTGCTATGTCTGCCCTGAATAAAGAAAATCTTAAACTGGAAACTCTCACCCTGTTTCAAAAATACCAAAACACAGAAGATAATAAGTTCCGAGATCAAATTATCCGGTTAAACCTAGGATTAGTCAGAAAGGAGGCTCATCATTGGGTCAATCAATGCCATGAAAATTACGAAGATTTAGTGCAGGTTGGCTGTATGGGGCTAATTCAGGCGATCAGTCGTTTTGACAGCAGCAAAGGTCATGCTTTTAGTTCTTTCGCTATTCCCTATATTCGCGGCGAAATTCAACACTATCTGCGGGATAAAGGTTACACGGTTCGGATTCCTCGCCGTTGGTTAGATTTAGGCAGACAAGCAACAAATGTGCGTCGGGATTTTCAAACTGTCCACAATCGTCAACCCAATGATACGGAAATCTCCCTCGCTTTAAATATTTCGATCGAAGAATGGCAAGAGGTAAAACTGGCCTTCCAAAACCGTGAACCTCTTAGTCTCGATGCGACGGTTAATAGCGATGAGGATAATAATACTTGTTTAAAAGACATCGTTCCCGATCCCCGTTATCGCAGCTTTCAACTTTGTCAAGAGGATTGCATTCGTTTACAACAGGCACTGGCTCAATTAGAAGACAAAACCCGTCATATTCTCGAATTTGTCTTCCTTAAGGATCTTACTCAACGGGAAACCGCGGAACAATTAGGTATTAGTGTTGTCACTGTCTCCCGTCGGTTGAAAAAGGGTTTAGAAATGCTCAAGGAAACTATGGTTCAAGAAGCATTTTAGCAAAATTATCGGTTCTCAGCCCTTAAAATCCGAAAAAATCAGAAAAACGCCGAAAAAAACCTCAAAAACTCAATTTTTGCATCCCACTCTTAAAAACAACATTATTAAGAGTGGGATGCTCTCAGCTTATCTTTGCCCAAATAGCAGGTAATTTAAAACCCCGGCTAAATATTTATACTGCTCGATCGAATTATAGTAGTGAGCAGAAATTCTCACAATTAATGATGCTTCTCCCCAGGGAATTATCGGCACTTCGATCTGATATTTTTCCCACAGTTGTCTAGACAAATCTTCTGCTGCCCAAGCATAACTAGGAATGAGAATTGAAGACATCGATCCGATCATTGATTCTGGACAGGGATAATTGACCTCTAAGGCACGACAAAGCAAATTTCTGGCTTTTAAAACCAAATTACGATTTCTTGCCATCAGACCCAGTAAACCATCCATAGAGAGAGAATTTAAAAACTCGATCGCTTTTGGCACTGATAAATAAGCGGTGGGATCATCGGTTCCCATCCAAGCAAATTCTAGCTGAAAACGGGAGCGATCTTGTCGAGGAGAATTGGCCCCATGGCTAATAGTTAAAGGTCGAATTATTGCCTGTTTATCCCCGCGCACATAGAGAAAAGCAGCCCCCTTGGGACTACATAACCACTTATGACAATTAGCAGTATAATAGGTGGGATTAATTGCCCCGATATTCAGGGGTAAAAAACCTAAAGCATGAGCGCCATCGATGAGAGTATCAATACCTCGATTATTTAATTCTTGCACAATTTCTGCGATTGGCCAAATTAAGGCCGTGGGACTGGTGACATGATCTAAAACTACTAATTTGGTCCGGGGAGAAACAGATGCTAAAATTGCTTGACTAATTTCTAAAGGGGACTGCACAGGGAAGGGAATTTTAGCGATAATTACCTTTAATCCCCATCTGTTAGCTATATGTTTAACTGCATTAGCACAAGCATTATAGGTCTGATCGGTGATCAGAATTTCCTCATTTTCCTGAAAAGTGAGAGAATTTAACACCGCATTTACTGCTGTGGTTGCATTGGGAACAAAGACTAAATCATCGCTATTTACTCCCACTAAATCCGCTAATTTTTGCCTAGCAATATCTAATAAACCCTCTAATTCTCTCCCCAAAAATTCTAAAGGTTGTCTTTCCATTCGTTCCCGTAATTGTTGCTGATAATCCAAGACTATTCTAGGGGTGGCACCATAGGAACCGTGGTTGAGAAAATAAATATTATCGGGAATTAACCAAGAGTTTTTAGACATATTGAATTAATTTAATTTTATTGAGAACTAGAAAAAATAGCTGAGAAATTGCCTATGGTATTCAGCTTCTGACTAGCTAGTATATTAACGATGGATAATTGCAGTTATAAAAGTTTCTCCATCTATGGGAGGATGATTTTCGGGAGATTGATATTTTC
>NZ_CAIP01000008.1 GCF_000297435.1 Microcystis sp. T1-4
TTAGAAAGGTTGATCGGGGCAGAAAGGGCGTTAGCCATAAACCTCAATGGCTTGGGCATTGCCTACAGCATTCAAGCCCAACTGGGTCAAGAGCCGGTGGCCAACCTAGAACAGGCGATCGCCAATTATCGAGAAGCACTTTCCTTTCTCAACCCCGCTCTCTTACCTGCTGACACCCTGAGAACTGGGCGCAACTTAGGCAATCTCGGTTTCCAGCAGGGTTGGTGGGACATTGCCATCGAAGGCTACAGCGCCGCCGTGGAAGCCGTTGAACAAAGCCGCGCCTGGGCAACCAGTGAAGCCCTTCGCCAAGAGATTGTCCGCGAGTCCATCGGTGTTTATGAAAACCTGATCCAAGCCGCCGTTAACCAAGGCGACCTCTCCCTGGCGTTGCGAACCGTCGAACGTTCCCGCTCCAAACGCCTCGCCGACCTGATCGCTGTGGGCGACCTCTACGCCGATGGGCGCGTTCCCCCAGAGATCCAAGCCTGGTATCAGCAGGTTAAGGAAAGCCGTCAGATCCAATCCCAACTCCGTCAAAAACCCCTCGACCAGCCCGGATTCACCCAGAAACCCCAACCCTACCCCATCGGCAACACCCGCGCCACCTTTGCCCCGGAACAACTTCGTCAACTAGAGGCCGCTGAACGTCAAGCCTGGGATGCTCTCTACCGCTTTGATGCCATCACCGCCCAACTTCAGCAACCCCAACCCCAACCCCGACTCGATGAGCTAACGGCGCTGCTTCCATCCCCCCAGACTGCCCTCCTCAGCTTCTATACCACCGCCACCCATACCCACATCTTTGTCCTGCGTCGCCCCTCCCGGGATGGCGGGGAAGGGGTCAACTGCCACACTATTCCCAATCCCCCGGAGTCTGCCAACGACCTGCAAAACTGGCTGATCGTCAACTGGGTTAACCCCTACATTGAGATTAATCAAGTAGAGACCCCCCAATCCCGCCAGCAGCGTCGGGATGAGTGGCACCAAGCTATGGCCACTCGTCTGCAAGAACTGGCAACCCGCCTGCAATTCGATACCCTCATCCAACAGCACCTCCAGGGCATCACTGAGTTAATTCTGATTCCCCACCTGTTCCTGCACCAAATTCCCTTCGACCTTCTACCCACCGCCCAAGGCCAACTCCTGGGCGATCGCTTTCGCCTTCAGTTTGTCCCCAGTACGAAAATTCTCGGACTGTGCCAAGAGCGATCGCAACCCACTCCCGACACCCTGGGGATTGTGGAAAACACCACAGAGGATTTGCCCTATACTCCCCTAGAGTGTGAGTGGGTCGCCCAAACCTGGAACGTGCCTCGCCAACGGCGGCTACAGGGGCGCACAGTCACCCCCGACTCTTATCTGCAATTGCTGAAACAAGTGCAGGCTTTGCTCTCCAGCCACCACGCCACCAGCCGCGCCGATGATCCCCTCAACTCCCACCTCGTCCTAGACGGGGAGCAAAAAGTCACCCTCCGGGATTTACTTAGTCCCCTGTGGCGTTTCCCCGAATTGTTGGAAGTGTTTCTCTCCTGTTGTGAAACCGGTCTCAGTTTTGCCACTTCCCGAGATGAAGAGGGAAACCTGCGACGGGAATTACTGGACGAACCCCTCAGCTTGGGTACAGGCTTTCTGCTGGGGGGCGCTCGTGCTGTGATTAGTAGTCATTGGGCGGTGGCTGATCTAGCGACGGCGCTGTTTTCGCGGGAGTACCACCGCGCCCGGCGGGCCGGAGAGGAACGTTTAACGGCTCTACATCAGGCTCGTCAAGCGCTGCGGGAGACTTGCCAAAAAGACTGGCGGGACCGTTTGACAGCCGATTATCAGCAGGCTTTCCAGACTTGGCAACAAATGCGCCAAACTAAGGATCCCAACGCCGATACTGCTCAAGCCAATTATCAGAAAATCGGCGAATTGATCAAGTGGCTTGGCAATTTTGCTCCCGACGCAGTGCCTTTTCAGGATTATCGTTACTGGGGGGCGTTCTATTGTCTTGGACTTCCTTAAAATTATGAATTATGAATTATGAATTATGAATGGGGGAATTATGAATTATGAATGGGGGAATTATGAATTATGAATGGGGTAATTATGAATTATGAATGGGGTAATTATGAATTATGAATGGGGGAATTATGAATGGGGGAATTATGAATTATAAAATATAAATTATGAATGGGGAAATTATAAATTATGAATGGGGGATTGAGGATTATGAAGGAGAAGAAGCCAATAGATATTCGGGAGCGTTGTTTTGATTATGCACTGCGGGCGATTAAACTTTATCAATTTTTGCAGGAAGGAAAAGATGGTGCAGGTTGGATATTGGGAAAACAGTATTTGAGAGCGGCAACTTCTGTTGGAGCTAATATCGAAGAAGCACAGTCGGGACAAAGTAAAGCTGATTTTATCCATAAAATGAGCATCTCTCAAAAAGAAGCAAGAGAAAGCCTGTATTGGCTACAATTACTAGAAAAATCAGAGTTAGTTCCCAAAAACCGCATTCAATCCCTCATCCAAGAAACCCAAGAAATTATCGCTGTTATCACTACCATTATCGTCAAAACTAAACAAAACAATTCCTAATTCCCCATTCATAATTCATAATTCATAATTCATAATTCATAATTCCCCATTCATAATT
>NZ_CAIP01000007.1 GCF_000297435.1 Microcystis sp. T1-4
ATCAACTTTAGAGCATTGCTGGACAGAGAGGGAGCTTGGGGAATTTTCTACAGTGTAAGTTCGGAAGAACCAGATTTATCAAAAAAGAACTAACTTAGTCGATTTTCCTGTAGGATGATAATACTTAGAGTTTATTATTCTGCGACGGGCTATGGGATCAATTGAGCAACTGACAGAAGAGATATTGTCCTTACCTAGTGTATCAAGGGCGCTGCTTGCAGACAAGTTGGTAGAAAGCTTAGAATTCGATACCGATTCAACAATTCAGGCAGTTTGGGTGACTGAAGCAAAAAGACGAAGAGGCGAGGTTCGAGATGGCTCTGTGCAGCCAATTTCGGGGGAAGAAGCTCTGGCTCAAGTTAGACGACTGATTGAGCCATGAGGTATGTATTTCACCCTGAAGCTCTCACTGAATATGCTGAAGCGGTTCAATACTATACAGAGCAACGGGTTGAGGTTGCACAGGCATTTATCAATGCTATCGAGGATACGGTTTATCGAATTAGAGCATCTCCTACTCATTATGTTGTTATTGATGATGCTGTCCGACGATGCATGGCACGCAGATTTCCCTATGCAATTCTCTATACAATCGAGCAAGACTACATTCTCATTTTGGCGGTTATGCATTGCAGCCGAGAACCTGGATACTGGAAAAGTCGTAGATAGTAGAAGTTCCCAGCAGCCTAACGGTGATTGATTTAATAACCCTGGATTGTCCGTAGGATGGTAATATCTAGAGTTTTTAGTAGGGTGCGCTCTTCGATAGCGTAACGCACCAAGTAGTAGTTAAATTAATGATAGATGTGGTGCGTTACGACGGATTGTTAGATGATTGAGTAGGGGCGAAGCATTCGGACAATAACCTATTACTGAAACCCTAGATTTCCTATCCGAATGCTTCGCCCGTACCCCGAATTTTTCTATAGCAAACTCAATTGGGGATGGGGGGTGAGTGCGATCATGGATTTTAAGCTATAATCAAAGATGTTGATTTATCCCATGAAGTAACAATGTTATCGATTAATCTAGATCGAGAAACCGAGAGCTATCTAGCAGACATCATTTCCGAAGAGAATATTAGCTCAGAAGAACTTCTGAAAAAACTCATTTACGAACATTGGCAAAGCTTAAAACCGCGTAAAACTTTATCACAACGCCGGGGAGGTCATCCTCAGCATCTTTTAGAAAATGCTCCACCTGATTTATCATTGCGAGAAAACCGCAAAAAAGTAGTGGCAGAATATATAGCACTTCTTGGAGCTATGAGGTACAATGAAAAGCAAATAGACAAATAATAGAACTCGCCAGCTTCCTATGAGACCCTATTCCGTAGATTTTCGCCAAAAAATTATCGATGTCTGGAAGAAAGAAAAAATTTCTATTCGAGGACTAGCCCAGAGATTTGACGATTTGACGGGGAGCATCTCACTTACGCGATAAGTAATTATACTTAGCCTAAAAGCCACTCTTAATCGTGTCTTGGAACGAAATAGAGGCTTTTAAAGACTGCGTACATGGAGAATTAAAACAAGAATTACCCTCGAAAAGCCTATTTTTCCACTAAGTATTTATGCTCATTGCAAAGGTGAGATGCTCCCG
>NZ_CAIP01000006.1 GCF_000297435.1 Microcystis sp. T1-4
TTTATGCAAGAGGTCTATTGGAACCTCGCAACTATTCAGAACTCAGGCAAGCAGTTTGTGGTGCTTTAAGCGCAATTACCCTTAAAGATATTCATGGCTGGTTCACACATGGTTGCTATTGTACTTCCCCTTTTGTTGACACTTCCCAGTCACCATTACTTACCTCATTCATGGGAAAACCGCTATAAATCCGTTGAGTATAGGCTACATATCAGGACAGGCACTCATGCCAGAGGCAATCATGCAAAACGGAGAATAAATAATCAGTTTTTAATAACCAGATTTAGTACCACTGATGACTGATTACTGTTCACTGAAAAAACTTGCCACTCTCGACAATTCTCCTTCTCCGCTGCGTTAACCATAGTCGATAATAATAAAAGACAGATCGATCGCTTGCGCTCATGACCGGCAACCACTACCAAACCTTAGAAATCAGCCATAAATCGACCCCTGAGGAGATTAAACGGGCCTATCGGCGTTTAGCCAGACAATTCCATCCCGATAGTCAAAACGATAGTGCCAGTCACGATAAAATCGTCGCTATTAACGCCGCCTACGAGATTTTAAGCGATCCGAGACTAAGAAAGGACTACGATAACCAACTAATCGCCAATTCTCCCGAAAAACGCGCCCAACGCACTGCCAGCGCCCAAGCAAATTACCATCGTTACAAAGAAGCAGTCCAGGAAGACGAAGCCCTGGTTAAACAGTGGTATAACCAGACCTATAGTCCGATTAATCGCCTGATCGGTCAAATTATCCGGCCTCTCAAAGGTCAGATCGATCATCTATCCGCCGATCCCTTCGATGATCAGTTAATGGCTGTTTTTCAAGACTATCTAGAAACCTGTCGCCAAAATCTCGATCGAGCCAAAACCCTCTTTTGCCAACGGCCTAACCCTGCCAAAATGGCCAAAGTGGCCGCTTCTCTTTACTACTGTCTCAATCATCTCACTGATGGACTAGAAGAATTAGAAACCTTTACCCTTAACTACGATGATCGCTCTCTCCACACCGGTCAAGAAATGTTTCGCATGGCCCAGCGTTTACAGATAGAAGCTAAACAGATAGCCAGTCAGTGCCAAAATTAGACCTCTGGTAAAAATCAAAAATTGTTGTTAGGGTTAGGAGCCAGTAGTCAGTAGTCAGGAGAATTAAGAATGAATAATAATCAATTAAATGGTCTATTTACAGATTTTAGGCAATTTAATCATTATTTTTGCCTTTTTTGAACCATGAAAAATTAATTATGCCAGAGCTTGATTAAATCTCTAGCCATGGGCAAAAAAAAAGACGAAAATAGATCAGGACTAGATTTACCCAATCCCTAGCTTAACCCCGATGAGAGACAAACAATCAGAAATTACCAATATATCCACCCCGAGAGATTCTGATCTTTATTCCTTGCCCCCCGCCGTCCAACGGGCTGCTAATATCCTTTTACGTCAGGGAAGAGTCGGTTTTTGGACGCAGATTGTCCTGGGCGTAATTTCAGGAGTTTTATTACTCATTGCTACCGCTAGTTTATTAGGGACGAGACAACGCACTTCTGGTATTGAAATCGGTGTTTTATGTGCCATTGGTGGGGCTGGTTTCTTGGTAGTCGCCATTTTCTTTTCCTCTCGTTATATGAAAATTGCCCGTCAAATGTTGAGGGGTGATCAAGATAGTCGCCCAAAAAAATCCGATACTATTCAGTTAATCCGTCAGGGTTTAATCGCTAATATTATCGGGATGTTTTTAACGATTTTGGGAGCGCAAGCGTTAGCGGGAATCGTCTTAATTAAATCCCTCAATGTTCCCCAAGGTACTTTTAATGTTGCCTCTAACCCCAGTCAATTTGTTAATTCCGTTGACCTGTTAATTGTGCAGGCCAATACTAATACAATTCTCGCGCACTTTACCGGTATCGTTACTTCTTTGTGGCTTCTTAATCGTATTACTTCTAAATAAATATGGCTATGCAACGCACCCGTTTAAGTACGCTGGCTAATGTCACCAGCAGTCGATTTAATAGCTTTTTTGGTAATCCTTGGCGGCGGATTTCCCTACAGATAATTTGTGTTTTATTTGGAGTTTTTTCTGGTCAAGCAATCGTCACCACTGCAGGTCAAACTGCTCAATGGGATGTCACCGCTGCCGGTTTATTGCTGCTGTTTACGGAGGCGATTAGCCGGATTGTTTACCGAAAAAGTGCTCAGGCTAAACCAGCACCGATTCTGCGAGAATCTTTCAATTTACTCAAAATTGGTATCACCTATAGTTTATTTCTAGAAGCCTTTAAAATTGGCTCTTAAATAGGGTTTGCTCCAAGGAGTCAGAATAACAGAATGACATCCCTCACTGAGCAAAAGTGCAAGGTTTTTGAGTCCCTCGGATCGTTTTCTCAACCTTTGTTTCTTGCACTTTTTTGCCCTTTTCTAGCAAGGCTTACACTGATATTCAGCAAACCCTAACTGATTGTCCACTGGAGTTTCATCGGAAGATGGTAATTCTTCGGCGCTGGGAAGAGGGCGATTTTTATTATCGGTAAGGTTAACCATAGCTCCGACAAGCGTGGTGTTTAATTAGGGTTTGCGGCAAAAAGTTTGTTGGTGGGGTTAGGAGTCAGTAGCCGGTCGTCAGTAGCCGGTCGTTTCAGGCTTTGTTGCCCTCTTTTTTTGTACCAGTTTATGTACTATGAGGAGAATAATGCAAGGTTTTTGAATGTCCCAATCCTATTTTCTTGCACTAACATCAGATTTTAACAGGTC
>NZ_CAIP01000005.1 GCF_000297435.1 Microcystis sp. T1-4
AGACATTTGGATCGTAGAGTGTATTAATGAAATGTACAACTTGAATGATAATCAACAAATTCGTGCGTTACGCTAACGCTAACACACCCTACATCATATCTGAAGCGGGGAACAAGGACGCAATCAGAGCCAAAACAGATAGGCGCAAGGAGCGTTAACGGGGAGTGCGATCGCTGATCTCGTAGGGTGCGTTAATGAAATGTAACGCACTAATTCCCTCGCAAACCCTCAAAATAAAGCTCAAATGCGATAGAATGAGGGACAAATAAAATTCAGAAAGTGCTGTGAGGGAAACCGTCTATATTGAAACCAGTGTTATTGGCTATCTAGCCGTTAGACCAAGCAACAACTTGATCTTCATGGCAAATTTGGAAATAACCAGAAGATGGTGGGAAACTCGCCGTAGTCAATTTACCCTTTACATCTCGCAAGTTGTCTTAGATGAAGCGGGACAGGGTGATACAGAAATGGCAAGCAAGAGGCTAGAGATTCTGCAAAGTCTCTCTGTGCTTGAGCTTACCGACACTATAGAAGACTTGGGAATGCAATTCCTCACTAGAAGTAATCTTCCCGCTAAAGCATCCGATGATGCTATTCACATTGCCGTAGCCACCGTTCATGGATTAGATTACTTGCTAACATGGAACTGTAAACATATTGCTAACGCTCAAATCCAAAAAAAGCTTACCGAAATCTGCCGTGATTTTGGCTATAAATTGCCGACCATTTGTACACCCTATGAATTAATGGGAGAGTAAATTTATGTGGGAAGATGAAATTCTTGAAGAATTGCACAGAATACGAGAAGAGCATGCTAAATCTTTTAATTATGATTTCAAAGCCATATTTGCTGATTGGCAGAAAAGACAAGTCGCGAGTGGCAGACAATTAGTATCACTGCAACATCAACAACAGTTTAACAAGGCGTTGGAGCCGACTACCCAAGAGTGATATGTTTGAGCAAAGGAAATCCGGCAGCGGCTCAACTTTGCCGTTATGCCGACCAGCGAGTCAAGTGCGATCGTTCCGATTGTAGCGATCGCCGATCTTGTAGGGTGCGTTCCCTAATGCAGGATTTTTGAGAACGCACCATGCACATTGATTGAAGCTGTGAGGTTAGGTGCGGTGCTGCTCTTGTGGGCCCAGTTGAGGAATGTTAGCGAAGATTGCCAATGTTTAGGTTAAAATAGAGGGGCAAAAGTTGCCACAGGGTCGCTTCAATGACAGTTCGACAACCCCGCTACAGCAAAGAAGAATTTGCCCGACGTGGACACGAAGTCTATGAGTCTCAGGTACGCTCCCAAATCGAGGAAGGGAATCATGGGAAGATTGTAGCAATAGACATCGAAACAGGGGCTTTTGAAGTGGCTGACGACAGCCTAACAGCTGCTAAACAACTGTTAATACGTTTTCCTGATGCACAAATATTTGGTATTCGCATTGGACATCGTGCCGTCCATCGTTTTGGCTTTCGTTCCCCCAGTGTGTCGCCATGATGATGGGGAGCGTCAATTCGCGCCGAGAAGCAATTATTCAATTCGTAGTGCTAGGCGAAAATCACCAGAGGCAAGCGATTAAAGCAGTTATTGACACTGGTTACACTGGATTTCTCACGTTGCCTTCCGCTATCATT
>NZ_CAIP01000004.1 GCF_000297435.1 Microcystis sp. T1-4
GCTCCCGTCCGAATTTCTTCTTACTTCTGGAAATTGACCCGAATCAACCTTGGTCTGAATCAGTATTTCAAGAAATTTTTACTCTGAAACAAACTGAGTGGACTAAAAAAAGCAAACATCCTAAATATCGGATGGAATATAACACCTACTTACAAATGCTTCCTGAAATTAAGGAAGTAATGGAAAATCCAAATTCAAGGCAAATTGAAGCTGATTATTTTCAGCAAAATTTTCAACTCAATAACCCTCAAGTTGAAGCAGAGCCTGATGCTAATCAACTGAATCAAAATAAACCCGTTCAAAAAAACGTCAAGGAGACCAAGAAAATGTCTAAAATTACCCCTATTTTTGGTATTGACTTAGGAACCACCTATTCCTGTATCGCTTATGTTGATGAGTATGGTCGTCCTAATGTAGTTGCTAATATGGAAGGAGACCGAACCACTCCCTCAGTCGTGCAATTTAATGGTGAGGAAAGAATTGTTGGTAAGGAAGCGAAAAATAGCAGTATGCTTGAGCCAGATAATACTGTAGATATGGTTAAACGCTTCATGGGTAAAGAGGGGTTTTCTTTTGAACACGAAGGAGAATCTTATCGTCCCGAAGAAATTTCTTCTTATATTCTCCGTAAATTAGTAAAAGATGCTGAACAACAAACCAGTTATCAAATCAAAGATGTGGTGATTACTTGCCCTGCTTATTTTGGTATTCGTGAACGAGAAGCGACTCAATTGGCAGGGGAAACAGCTGGTTTAAATGTGCGTAGTATTATTAATGAACCTACAGCGGCAGCTATCTGTTATGGAGTCAATGAAGAAGCAGACCAGACGGTTTTAGTTTATGACTTAGGAGGGGGAACTTTTGACATTACTGTAATCAAGATTGAGGGTGGTAATATAACTGTTATTTGTACCGAAGGAGATCATGATTTAGGTGGAAAAAATTGGGATGAAACCATTGTGACTTATTTGGCTCAACAATGGCAAGAAGAAACAGTATCTAGTGAGGATCCTTTAGAGTCCCCTGAAACTTTACAAGAATTATATGTTCGGGCTGAAGACGCCAAAAAAACCCTAACTCAAAAAGGGGAAACTTCTATTCCTGTTATGCACAATATGCAGCGAAAAAAAATTGAACTGACTCGTGAAACGTTTGATGAATTAACGGAAAGTTTATTAGAAAGAACGATTGAGTTGACTAAAATCGCTATTGCTGAAGCGAAAAAGCGAGGAGTTGAAGACTTTGACCAAATCTTAATGGTAGGAGGTTCTACTAAAATGCCTCAAGTGGCTCGTCGTATTCAAGAAGAATTGGGCAAAGAACCTAAGTTTTGCGAACCTGATGAATCCGTTGCTAAAGGAGCTGCTATTTTTGGTCATAAATTAATGCTGGATCAAGAAATTCGTATTAATATATCTGACCAACTTGGACTCAAACCAGAAGACGTTAAACTTGAAGATGTACCAGAAGAAACTAAGCAGAAAGCTGAACAAGAAGTTGCCGAAAATAATGGTTTAACATTAGGCGCAGTTCAAAAAGCAACCGAAACCAAAATTATTGATGTAACAAGTTGTAGTTTTGGCATTAAAGCACGTGTAAAAAATGAAGAAAAATTGGTTAATTTGATTAAGAAAAATGATCCTGTTCCAGCAGATGTTACTCAACGCTTTGGTACAGGATCAGCGAATCAAACAAGTGTTGAACTGTTAATTGCCCAAAATTTTTCAACTGATCAATATTGTGAATTACACCTGAGTACAGAAATTGGGCAAGCAGAAATAAGCCTTCCTAGTGGTTTACCTCAAGGTACTCCTATTGATGTCACTTTTAAATTAAATAAACAAGGAATGCTTGAGATGTATGCTAAAGAACTATCAACAGGTCGAGATGCTACTGTCACTATTAAAACAGAAGGGGGTGTAACCCAAGAAGAAAAAGAAGCAATGAAAGCCCGCAACTCTAGTTTAGTCTATAGCTAATTTTTTACCTTTTGTTAGGGAATGGAGAATCATTTATTTTCCATTCTCCTCACTTTTTATAAAGTATTCACCCTGACAACTAAAATAATAAAATCATGAACAATTTTGTTGGTATTGACCTCGGAACTACCTTTTCAGTTGTCGCTTATATTAAAGATGGCAAACCGGAAGTCATTCCTAATAACCAAGGAAAAAGAATTACTCCCTCCGTTATTGATTTAGGTAGTAATCCGCCCCTTGTTGGCGATGATGCCAAAGAAAAACAAGCATTAGGAGATGAACAAGTTTATGCCTTTTTTAAGCGAGATATGGGCAATCCCCACGCCCTTTATTTAGAGAATAATCAAGAATATACCCCCATTGATCTATCTTCAATGGTTCTCTCCTATCTTAAACACTGTGCCGAAGATTTTTTAGGTCAATCTGTCACCGATGCTGTGATTACTGTTCCTGCTTATTTTAATAATATGCAGCGTGAAGCTACCATTGAAGCAGGGAAAAAAGCTGGCTTTAATATTCTTAGAATTATTAATGAACCTACCGCTGCTGCGATCGCTTATGGAGTTCGCCCTAATCAAAATAATTCAAAAATTTTGGTTTATGACCTTGGAGGTGGAACATTTGACGTTTCTCTAGTAGAAGTTACAGGAGATGAACTTCGAGTCATTGCTACAGACGGAGATCATATTTTAGGCGGAAAAGATTGGGATGATCGCATTTTACAATTTCTCGCTACCCAATTTGAAGAAGATTTTGGCGTGGAATTAATGGGAGAAGACTTTAATGAATTAATGATTTTAGCAGAAAAAACTAAAATTAGCTTGTCAACAAAACAAGCGGTTAAAGTATCGGTTAAAGGCGGAGGACATCAAGCTAGTTATGAAATTACCCGTCAACAATTTGAGCAATTAACAAAAGACTTAATCGAAAGAACACAAATGTTAGTAAATATTGTCCTTGATGAAGCTAATTTAACATGGAAAGATATTGAGGGAGCAGTCTTAGTGGGGGGTTCTACGAGAATGCCAATGGTGCGTGAATATGTAGAAGAAATGTCAGGTAAACTACCTCTAAGTGGAGTGAATCCCGATGAAGCCGTCGCATTAGGGGCAGCGATTCAAGCCGCAATAGATATAGAAGCAAAACAACAAAAAAATCCTCAATTATTTTTGTCAGGAAAAACTCAATCTACTGAAACTTTACTCTTAGGAGGAGTGAAAAAATCGAGTGATGTTATTAGTCATAGTTTAGGAATGATTGCTGTTAGTGAAAATGGAGATAAATATATTAACAGTATTATTATTTCCAAAAATCAACCGATTCCCTCCCAACAAACCCGTCCCTATCAATTTCGAGTCAAAAAAGGAGAAGAAAATAAACTAGAAGTCTTTATGACACAAGGGGAAACCTTAGAACCTATGAGTTGTGTTTATCTTGGAAATTACGTCTTTACTGACATTCCGATGGTCAAGTCGCGATTAGCAATTATTGACATCACTTATTCCTATAATTTGAGTGGTGTTGTTGAAGTTTCTGCGGTTGAAAGGAGTACCCAAAAACCCTTGACTTTAACCATTGAACCAGTCCCCTTAGATGTTCCAGATGATCGATTTACTAAATCTCCTCAAGAAACAGTTGTGCGAGAACATTTGAATATTTACATGGCGTTTGACCTTTCTGGTAGTATGAATGGTAGGCCTCTAAATGAAGCAATTGAAGCGGCAAAAAGTTTTGTTACTCAATGTGATTTAACTACAACATCTATTGGAATTATTGAATTTTCTGATAAAACTTTAACAACTGTTAATAGTTCTCAAAATATCAGAAAAATTAATCATGGTATTCAAAATTTATCCATAGGACGCACAGGTTATGGCAATTCTGCTCATCCTTTTGATGAAATATGTCGGATTTTACGAAAGGCTAAAGATTTAAAATATGGTATTATTTTGACCGACGGAGTTTGGGCAAATCAGCAACAAGCTATTAAAGCAGCTAAACTTTGTCATAAAATGGAGATAGAAATTATTGCCATTGGATTTGGTGGTGCTGATCAAGAATTTTTAAGACAAATTTCTTCACGAGATGATCTAAGTTTCTTTACGGATTTAAACCAATTGACTGAAACCTTTAGTACCATTGCTCAAGAATTAACAGAAAGTGGTGGACAAATTCGTTTAGAAACAACAACTAAACCGCAAGAAACCGAGCCGATCAATCCTGAACCAAATCAAAAATCAAATAATTGGCTGAAATTCTGGTAAATAAAATTAAATATTGTCAGCGATTTTAGCGAATTTTAGTAGATTCAAACCTTATTGTCAATTCAATTAAAGAGGAAACTATGGTTTTCAAACGAGATGCAGACTATTATGAAAAACAAGCTCAAAAATATGAAAAGCAAGCTAATGAATCCTTCAAAAAAGCTGAAGCTTATGATAAGAAAGCTCAACAACATGGTCAAATGACACCAGAATCCGTTAAATATACTTCTAAGTATCGAAAAGCCATGGAGGAAGGAACTGATAAAGAAAATAAAGCTAATCAAGCAAGAAGAAAAGCTGAAGAAATTCGTGGAAAAGAAAATGAGCGTTCTTCTGGACGTGGTAAATAATCTAATCGGGAGTTTTATTACTTATACGATCATTATTTTCTTGGTAAACCTTTGAATTTTCTTAACCACCATCATGAGCCTTATTAGTTTATTTCTTAATCTCACTGTTCAACTAATCACAATTACTCTAAAAATTACTTTCCAAATTTTAGCAGCAATTATTCAGTTACCTTTTATGTTATTTAATGGATTATTCTCAGGATATTCAGGATTTTCTGCCCCCAATCTACAAGGCTTCAAAAAAAGAGGTAAATCATTAGGATTTGGAGCGCAACCCGAAGATCAAGGCAATGCTCACTGGGCAACAGATAAGGAAATTAAAGATGCTCATTTATATAGTCCAGTGGGATTAATTTTGGGTAAATCTTTATCCAATAATCAAGAATTTATTCGCTGGAATCCTGAAGGACATTTAATTACAATTGCTGGAACTGGTTCGGGTAAAGGGATCAGTACCGTTGTGCCGAATCTTCTTACCTATCCTGGGCCGATTGTGGTTACAGATCCCAAAGGAGAAAACTATGAAATTACTGCCAGAGCGCGAAAAGATATAGGACATAAAGTTTATTGTCTTGACCCTTTTAATGTATGTCCTAATGCCTCTAAAGCCCAATTTAACCCCTTAGATTTAATCGATACCTCTAACCCTAATTTTGCCGATGAAGCCAAAATCTTAGCTGATTTATTAGTTTTACGAACGGGAGAAGAAAAAGACCCTCACTGGGATGACAAAGCCAGAGCTATTTTATCTGGAATTATTATGTTTGTTGCTTTCTTTTCTCCTAAAGGAAAACGTAATCTAGGAGAAGTCAGAAATATTGTTATGGCTTCTTCAGATAAGTGGGAAACGATTATAGAAACAATGGAATCAGCCACTGAAGCAGATGGATTAATTGCACGAACAGCAGTGATGATCGAAAGAATGGCGGATGAAGAACGCATGAGTGTTTTCTCTGCTATGGAAAAACATACTGAGTTTCTTGATTCTCGTCCTGTTGTCACTTCCTTAGCCAAAAGCAGTTTTAATATTTGGGATTTAAAAAATGGAAAAATTTCAATTTACTTTGTTCTACCTGCGGCTGAAATAGCCATGTATTCACGTTTATTAAGGGTTTGGATTGGCTCTTGTATTAGAGCAATGGTTAAAAAGCCCGGTAAACCCACTTATCCCACCTTATTTATGCTTGATGAAGCCGCCAATTTAGGTAAAATGGACTTAATTTCTCAAGGGGTTACTTACCTTAGAGGTTATGGCGTTACCTTATGGATTATTCTGCAAAACTTATCTCAACTTGAAGAACTTTATAACAAAGGTTGGGAAACTTTTCTGGGCAATACAGTTATTCAGCAATATTTTGGCATACAAGATATTAAAACCTCAGAATATGTCTCTAAAAAAGCTGGAAAAACCACGATTAGAGTATTAAGTACCAATGAAGGAAGAAACACAGGTGCTTCTAATAATCCTATTGGTTTTTCTATATCTAATTCCAGAGGGCGTTCTTCAGCATTAACTGTTTCTGAAACCCCACGTCCTTTAATTATGCCCGATGAAGTTACTCGTTTAAGTCCCGATGAAGCGATTATCTTTATGCGTGGAAAGCCCCCAATTCCTGTTCAGAAAGTTCCTTATTTTCTAGATCCCTTTTTTGCTGGAATGTATGACGATAATCCTTATCATCAATCTATGTAAGTTTTTTTTCCATTAACACAACCCAAAACCATTAGGAGAATATTATGTTTAACTCAAAAGGCTTTTTAAATAACCAATCGTCCCACAATCACAACTTATTTCCTGTTAATGTTTTTATTTCAAAAAATCTATCTGATAATGAAATTATTGATGCTTGTATTCAGCTATTCTCTCTATCTAAAAAAGATATTTGTGTTACCCAAGATATAACAATAGAGATGCCAGACTATATACAACTTCTTTGCGAAAAAGAATCAATACAAGGAGATTTTAAAATTTTACTCTCACTTTATCCTCAAAATGATTTAATCGAACAATCTATCGGAAAAATTGGGGATGAAATAGCAATCGCTAAAAAGTTTGCTGATTATTTTCATTGTCAATGTATGGTAGCTGATAACTCTCCTTTTGAAGACTATGAAGAAGACCTATATTTCTTGGTTAAAGATACTTCAAATAACGTTCAAAAAATTTATATTAATTTAGACCAAATCGATGACAATATCTATACTATTCAAAATTAATATAATACTAATTGGAGGATAACTATGAGTTCTGAAAAAGACAAAGAATTTTTAGTAGGACGCGGCAGAAAAGCCAAGTTAAGTAATTTAAAAGATGAACCTAAATCAAAACATTATGACACCGCGTCTTATCGGGATCTAAAAAATGCAGGCGAAACGAATACTGTTGGCAATAAAGAGATGATTAAGGACGACATTAGAAGAATTAAAAATGGGGAAGCAACAAGAAGCACAACCAAAGTTAAAGGACAGGAAACAAGCCGATTTACTTTAGATAATGGTCGCACTTATCGAGCAGGAGCAAAAGATACAAATGGAGAGGTAACACTGTTTCCAGAAAAAGGACCCAGACTAACTCAACTGAATAAAAAAGAATCTCGTGCGCTTGGAGTCCTTAATGATCATGGAATTGAGGGAAATAAAGCAAAAGATACCATGAGAAATCTAAAGGTTAGTCATGAGGAGTCTAATAAAGCGATAAAAGTATGGCAAAAGGCTAAAGGGAAAAATGTAAGTTCTCAAGAGATAGATACTTGGAAACGTCAATATGCAAGCGAATATAAGAAGAAAAATTCACCAACTTTGACCCAGAGTAAAAGTCTTTCTCAAAGAAAAAGATGATAGTTTTATCAGGAATTTAAAGTTATTTTATTTAAGAGCCAAACTATTCTTATCTTCAAATCAAAATTATGAAAATGTTAAACTACCTAAAACTCCAAACTATTTTTTCAGAGAGAGCCTTTTTAGCAATTATCGCCGAAACCTATGAAAGCTCTAAAACAGAAACAGGTGGAATTTTCTTGGGAATAAAAACAGTTAATATATGGTATATTCTCGAAACATTAGATCCAGGCATACATCCTATTTTTCAACCAGGTTATTTTGAATATGATACTGAGTATATTAATCATTTATCTAAGAAAATAGGAAGATATTATCAGGAACCTATAGAACTTCTTGGACTTTGGCATAGACATCCTAGTAGTTTTGATTGTTTTTCACAAACTGATGATATAACGAATAAAAAATATGCTTCTCAAAATTCTGATGAAGCTATTTCTGCCCTAGTTAATCTTGACCCTGATTTCCGATTAACGATGTACCATGTTTTAATTGAACCCGATTCTTTATCACGCCCTCAATATACTAAAATTCCTATAGAAGTAGGCGACCACCTCATCCCAGAAAAATTTTTAACCCTCAAATCCTTCCCAGATTCCTTAGAAAATATTAATCAACATTGAAAATAGAGCTATAATGAGAAAAATTATCTTCATAGATTATGCCAAGACTAAATACAAGTGATACAGTTAAAGAACAACTCTCTCTTTTGTTAAGAAGATTATTAACGTATGTAAACGGTGAATCAGTAGAGCAAGCTGATTGGTCAGATAAAATAATCTATAACTGGTTAAAATATGATAAACCTCACCCAAAACTAATTGTCAAAACAGAATTAAAGGTTTTGGTAGATTTTTGCAACGCTGGTACTAAAAAAACATCAGTTATTTCCCTTACTACAATTCAGATGAGAAATGACCTTAAGGTTTTACAAGAATGGGAAATACTAACAGATAATAGATACAAACAAGCTAAAGGCGCGGCAAATTTGCACTTTACCCTAAATCTTTGGCATTCATCAACAGAAGAAAATTTGAAAAAATTTGAAGAAGAATGGGATAAGCGTAAATCTCCCGGTCTTGAAAACTCATCAATTAAAACAGAAATAAATTATGATAATTTCGGATTAATTCCTGATATTTCTCAGATTTATGGTAGAGAAAAAGAACTAGAATTATTAAAACAAAAGTTTTTTCAAAATAGTCCCCCGTGTAAAATTATCGGAATTTTCGGAATAGCAGGAATCGGAAAAACATCTCTTGTCTGTAAACTGATTGAGCAAATTCAAGAGGAATTTTATCGTGTTATCTATTGGTCTTTTTTGAATCCCCCTTTACCCCTAGAATTTCTGGAAAATACAAGTAATATTATTTCACAGAATATTAGTTTTAAGGCAGAAGATAAATTTAAAATAAAACTGATAAAATTTATCAAGATACTAGCCAAATATCGTTGTTTATTATTTTTAGATAATATTGATGCGATTATTGAGCATGAAAACTATCGAGAATATAGCGAAATTTTACAAGCAATTGGTCAGTCAAAGCACAATAGCTGTTTAATTATAACCAGTCGAAAAATTCCTCAAAAACTTGAATCGTTAGTGGGAAATAAAACTTCAACTTATTTCCGAGATTTACAAGGACTTGACTATCAAACTGGACGGCAAATTTTGAGAGATATTGACACCTTTCATGGTTCAGAGGATGAATGGCAATTTTTAATTCAACAAGTCTGTCACGGCAATCCTTTATTCATCAAATCTATCGCTCATCATATTCAACGAGTTCATCATAATAATCTCTCGGATTTTCTTTTAAAAGGTAATCTTCTGATAGAAAAAATCGAGTCTATTTTAAATTCTTACTTTCAGCAACTATCTGATTTAGAAAAAGCGATTATTTTTGAGTTAGCGATTAATCGAAATCCAGTTTCTTTGTCGGAACTAGAACATAATATTATCATTGAACCTGACGGTAAAAGTATCCAAGAAGGGATCAGATCATTATCTAGCAAAATTCTGTTAGATAAAAAAGATGACTACTTTACCATACATCCTCTACTGATTGAATATTTCACTCAAAAAATTATTACCATAGCAACCGAAGAAATCAAAACTGAAAAATTCCAATTATTAAGAAGTAATTCCTTGACTAAAACTACTGTTCCTGATTATCTAAGAAAGATTCAAATTAATGTTATTTTACACCCAATAATCAAGAACTTAATCCATGATTTTCAAGAAAACAATCTGGAAAGCAAACTAATTGATTGTTTAAAGACATTAAAACATCAACCTTCTGGACAAATTGGGGGCATTGCTGGCAATATTATTAACTTACTTAATATACTGAAAAATGGTCATTTAATCGGCTACGATTTTTCCCATATCCCTATTCGACAAGTCGATTTTTCAAACATTAGACTCAACCAAGTAGATTTTTCCTATTCACAGTTTTTTGACTGTATTTTCCCTCAAACTTGTGGCAGTATTTTATCAATTTCTTGCAGTCAGTTTAATCACTCTTTTCCAAGAGAAGAGCTTTTAGCAACTGGTGACAGTCATGGGATGATTTACCTCTGGAAAGTCAAACAAGACGGAAAATTAGAATTAAGCAAAAGTTTTCCTGCTCACGGAAGTTGGGTGTGGTCAGTAGCCTTAAATTCCGAGGGACAGTTACTAGCAAGTGGGGGACAAGACGGAATTGTTAAAATTTGGTCTATTACAACAGATATATCTATAAATTGCCATTCTTTGCCCCACCCTTCTCAAAAACATTATGCTCCTATTAGATCAGTTACTTTTAGTGCTGATAGTAAGTTTTTAGCCACAGGAAGTGAGGACAAAACTATTAAAATATGGTCAGTTGAAACAGGAGAATGTCTCCACACCCTTGAAGGACATCAAGAACGAGTGGGTGGTGTTACTTTTAGTCCAAATGGTCAACTTTTAGCCAGTGGGAGCGCTGATAAAACTATCAAAATATGGTCAGTTGACACGGGAGAATGTCTCCATACTCTTACAGGACACCAAGATTGGGTTTGGCAAGTTGCCTTTAGTTCCGATGGTCAACTTCTAGCCAGTGGAAGTGGGGATAAAACCATTAAAATATGGTCTATTATAGAAGGAGAATATCAAAATATTGATACTTTAACGGGACACGAAAGCTGGATTTGGTCAATTGCTTTTAGTCCGGACGGTCAATATATAGCCAGTGGGAGTGAAGATTTTACACTGCGGTTATGGTCAGTAAAAACCAGAGAATGTCTTCAATGTTTTAGGGGATATGGCAATCGATTATCATCGATTACTTTCAGCACCGATAGTCAATATATTTTGAGTGGTTCTATAGATCGTTCGATCCGATTATGGTCTATCAAAAACCATAAATGTCTTCAACAGATTAATGGTCATACTGACTGGATCTGTTCAGTAGCTTTTAGTCCCGATGGAAAAACATTGATAAGTGGAAGCGGAGATCAAACGATTAGATTATGGTCAGGGGAAAGTGGCAAAGTAATTAAAATTTTACAAGAAAAAGATTATTGGGTTTTATTGCATCAAGTCGCGGTTAGTCCGAATGGTCAACTGATTGCTAGTACCAGTCACGATAACACCATCAAACTTTGGGATATTAGGACAGATGAAAAATACACTTTTTCCCCAGAACATCAAAAGCGCGTATGGTCGATCGCTTTTAGTCCTAATAGTCAAATGCTGGTAAGTGGTAGTGGAGATAATTCTGTTAAGCTTTGGTCGGTTCCGAGAGGATTTTGTCTCAAGACTTTTGAGGAACATCAGGCCTGGGTATTATCAGTAACTTTTAGTCCTGACGGAAGATTAATAGCAACTGGTAGTGAAGATCGAACTATAAAACTCTGGTCTATTGAAGATGATATGACTCAATCTTTGCGGACTTTTAAAGGTCATCAAGGAAGAATTTGGTCTGTTGTCTTTAGCTCTGACGGTCAGCGATTAGCCAGTTCAAGTGATGATCAAACGGTCAAAGTTTGGCAAGTCAAAGATGGTAGATTAATTAATAGTTTTGAAGGTCATAAGTCTTGGGTATGGTCAGTGGCCTTTAGTCCCGATGGGAAGTTACTAGCAAGTGGAGGGGATGACGCAACAATCCGAATTTGGGATGTTGAAACAGGTGAACTTCATCAACTCCTGTGTGAACATACTAAAAGTGTCAGGTCAGTCTGTTTTAGTCCCAACGGTAAGACATTGGCCAGCGCAGGTGAAGACGAGACGATTAAACTTTGGAACCTAAAAACAGGAGAGTGTCAGAACACTTTACGCTCTCCTAGACTTTATGAACAAACAAATATTAAGGGAGTAGAAGGGTTGAATTATGAAACGATCAACACAATGAAAATTTTAGGAGCTTTTCTGTCACGTTGAAGAGAGGATAGAAGTTAGTCAAGGGAGTCTCAATGAGAGGTAATCCCGATCTGAAAATCCCTAAAACCCCACACCCCACTTCATAATTCATAATTCATCATTCATAATTCATAATTCCCATGTAGTCTTAACGGGTTACTCCATCCACCACCGGACGGACATCGCTGCCCTCAAAATAGCCGGGGTTGCCTGTCCAGTTGAAATCCGACACGCGGATGTTGAGTATTCCCAACTGCAGCACTGGGTTATAGCGCAAAATTAAACTATAGGTGCGACGACTCCATTCAAGAAAATATTCTGTACTGATTTCCTTCGCTTGATCGATACTATAAACACTCTGGAAACCCACACGAATCGGACCATATACCTGTTGGGTTATACCATAGGACATGGTTTGTTGATCAACAAAGCGATCGAAGAAAAAGGGTGATTGTCCGTTAACTAAACCCTGACTAAAACTAATATTAAACCCGGTATAGTCGAAAAAATTGCTAGAAAAACGCCCAAACTGTCCTAATAATCCCACGGTTCCCGTGACGGAATTTTGCGTCTCTCCATTAGTGTAATAACCGGTGACACCAGTGACACCAGTGACAAGAGCAATATAGGGTTGAACGGGAAGAGGAGAAAATCTTAACCCTTGGTCGGGAGTCGGTGGTAAAGTAGGGGCAGACCAGAGTAAAAAACTGCGATTGAGGGAGACAGCACCCTGAAAACGGCTTAAATTAGTCACATTATCCGTTGCATTGGCCGCTAAAAGATCACTGCGATCGGTGGGTGCGTTAACATTCTGAACAGAAGCTTGATAACTGAGTCTAATATCCGTATTGGGGACGACAATCACCGGTGAGGTCAAAATTGCCCCAAAACTGCTATTAACCGTCTGAAACCCCAAAGAACCGTTAAAGAGACGCTCGCGATAATTGTACTCCACATTGAGCAGATAGGGATCCTGCAACTGTCCGATCGTCTGTTGAAAGCGAATTTTAGAACGAACAGTATTTTCGATCTGTTCCAAATCTAAATTAGAAAAAGAAGCTGTCGCTTGCAAAAACGAGCGCTCACCAAAATTAGTGGCAAAATTGCCCAATAAACCAAAAGCTTTCGGACTAAGGGGTGAAACTTCGCCACCTCCGGGGTTAGCTGAGGGAAAAGCATCGGGATTAAGGACTTTTTGAATTAAATATTGCGGTGTCAACTCAAAAAGAGTCTTCGGTGTCTCCACTAAAGTTAGGGGACTTTCTACGAAAAATCCGCCCCGATCCTCCCCATCATAGCCCGGGGCAATTAAAAAAGGACGACGACGACGGCGATCGAACGTAAGACTATTAATAAAAGTGGGTGCCACTACCCGTTGATCGAAAACCAACTGGGAATTACTCATCCGCAACTCATCGGTAAAAGGGCCAGTACTGCGAAAAGTGGCGGAATTGGCCCGAACTTCCAATTCAGGGGGGGAAAAAGGGTCATTTGTCAGACGCACATTAGTGGCATTCCACACCTTACCATCAAAATTCAAGCGCTCGGCCTGAAAACGGACACGATTAATCGTTCCTCCCGATGGACTACTAATATTCTGTCGATCGCGCCGACTGGGATCCTGTCCCCCGACGACAAATTGAAAACCCTCTCCCGTGGTGATTCTCTGCAAGGGTTGATTTAATGCCAAACGATCAGTTAGGGTTCCAAAAGAACTACCGGCCCCCACATCCGTGGGCAGCGTTTGTCCTAAATCCCTAGCGGTGCTGGGTTGAAAAATCTCCCCATTGGCATTAAATACCACACCGCTATCCTGGACGAAATAATACTCAAAGCGATCGCCGCGCAGGATTTGATCTCCCCGGGTTAGGATCACTTGGCCCTCCGCTACCGCTAACTTTTCGGGAAGATTAATCTGTAAGCGATCGGCCGTTAGTACACTTTGGGCAAAACGCAGGGTGACATTACCTCTAGCGGTGATAATCTGCCGATTTTGGTCAAATTCCTGCTCATCGGCCACTAATTCTAGGGGTCTTTCCCCTTCTGGATTAACTGCATCGGTCTGAGCTAGGCTGTTATTGAGGGAAATCCAGTATTCTTGGCTGGTTTTTTCGCCTTTTTTCCTCACTAATAGCCGAGTCGAGCCATTTTTCTGGTTAAGAGCTTTTTGATTTAATCCTGAAACTATCTCGGTTTCGGGATGAATGGTGACATCAACGGCTGCGGGGGGTGGAGAATTCTGAACAGAAAGGGGTTTTCCTAAAGCTGCCGCATCACCCCCACTGCTAGGTAAAGGTTCTAAGGGAATACCCTGATCGGGAACCAAGGGTTTTACCTCGACGGTTTCCGGGGGTGGAGTGACGGTGAGGGGAATAGAAACGCTCTCTTCTGAAGGCTTTTTTGCCTCTAGAGGTGCTGGGGTGACAGGGAGGGGAACTACAGACGTGGGAATATTTTCAGAAACTTGGCGCTCCTCCGTTTCCGGTTCAGCTACAGTATTAATTAGGGCAGGTGGTTCAACAGCTAAGATAAAAAAAGACATGACTGCACGAGTCGGCGATCAAAATAGAGGACGAGCGAACCTCATTGATACTACCATGATCATTATTCCTAGGGAGACAGGGAAAGTTTAATAACTTGTTCCCTGTGCCTCTACCCTAGAACCGGTTTGTTAATTGTCTTCTACTCAAAGTCTTTGCGTCCGGGGTTACGGGTAGGATCGCCGGAAAGGAATCCAAAGATAAAAAGTAAGACAAAGAAGGAAACAACGATATAAACGGCGATTTTTAGGGTTAACATTACTAAGACGTTCTCCTTAGACTAGATTAATTCAATAACAGGGGTGAGCATACCTTGACCTACTTTACCCTATTTGAGTGATCCCTGAACAGAGAAAAGTGATCAGTCTTCAGTTATCAGTTATCAGTTATCAGTTATCAGTGAGCAGTTATCAGTGAGCGGTGAGCAGATGTGAGTTTTGGCTCTTCTAGGTTCTGTGTGATAAGTTTAACTTACAGAGGATTGATCGATCTTTGTGTCCTTTGTGTCTCTGTGGTTCGTTCCACTCACTGCCCCAAGACTGTATCTTAGAATACATTTTACCCACCAAACCTGGGAGAGCCGAGTTTTTAGTTTACTGATTACTGGGTACTGATCACTGAAAATACGACTAAATAGCCTATTTTTAGCTAATTTATGAATAATATCGGTAAATTGTATGTGGTGGGAACGCCGATCGGTAATTTAGACGATCTGACTTTCCGGTCCCTGGCAACTCTCAAAAAAGTCTCTCTAATTGCTGCTGAAGATACCAGACACACTGGCAAATTATTGCAGCATTTTGATATTCCAACCCCTCAAATTAGTTACCACGAACATAATCGTCTTTCCCGTCTCGATGAGTTATTAAATATTCTCAGCCAAGGTCAGGATATCGCCTTGGTTACTGATGCGGGAATGCCGGGGATTTCTGACCCTGGTTATGAGTTAATTAAAGCTTGTATAGAAGCTAAGATCGAAGTGGTTCCCATCCCCGGAGTAACGGCGGTAATTACTGCTTTAGCGGTGTCGGGATTACCCACGGAAAGATTCTGTTTTGAAGGATTTCTTCCGGGTAAGGAAAAGCTCAGACAAGAGCGCTTAGAGGGTTTAAAAACTGAAACGAGAACGATGGTTTTTTATGAAGCTCCTCACAAACTTATTAAGACTTTGGAGGATTTACGAGAAACTTTCGGCCCAACGAGAAAGATAGTTTTAGGTCGGGAATTAACCAAGCTTTACGAAGAAATTTGGCGAGGAACTGTCGCCGAGGCGATTAATTTATATCGGGAGAATAAAACTCCTAAAGGGGAATTTACAATCGTAGTTATGGGCAACAATCAGGCCGATAATATCCAATTATCCGATGAGGAATTAAAACGGGAATTAAAACAAATTATCGAAGGAGGAGTTAATCGATCGCAAGCCAGCAGACAATTAGCACAGGTTACTAATTTGTCCCGCAGTCGTTTATATAAATTAGCCTTAGAAATTTGATGATTATCAATTTTTATTTCCACCGCTAATCCTCGATTACTTAGCCGATTGAAGTAACAAAATTCCCCCAGCAGTTAATCCTAAAATGTTGGGCAACCAAGCGGCCATCAAGGGGGTTAAAACTCCGCCAATGCCTAAGGAACTGGTGACAAAAGATAGGAGATAATAGGAGAAAATTAGGACAATACAAATACCGAAACTGGTGGCTTTATTAGAATTTTGGGGACGCAATCCCAAGGCTGCCCCAATCATCCCAAAAACTAAACAAACAAAGGGTAAAGATATTTTCTGCTCGATTTGAACCTGCAATTTTCTAATTTTGGTGGGATTGCCGCTTAATTGCAGTATTTCTAAGTATTCCCGCGCTTGTCTGAGGGTCATTTCTGAACCATCTCGACCTCGAAAAGCTAAATCTAAAGGGGTACGCGGTAGGGCTAATTGTTGATGTTGAAAGCGGACAATATTACGATAGGAACCATTAGGATCAATTAGATAAATTGTGCCGTTATAAAAATCCCAGATATTTTTTTCAATATTCCAAGAAGCTGATTCTGAGGTAATAATTTGATTAACTTCCGGTTGAGTGCGATCAAGAATGGTTAAACCTAACATTTCTTGACCGTTAAATCTTTCGGCATAAAATAACCTTCTTAATACCGTTTGCGCTTCCCCTCCATCCGCTGGCCGCACTTTGCCGTATTCAGGATAAATAATATTATCTTCAATAAAAGATTTGCGATTTGGTCGCAGGGCTTTCGTCATGGTAGCATTAGCTTCATAACTGGCAGCTGGGGCCACATAATCATTAAAAACGTAGGTTAATCCTGTCACTATTAAACTTAGCACAATGGCGGGAATTATTAGGCGATAAACACTAATTCCAATACTTTTAAAAGCAATTAATTCGCTATCACTGGCTAAACGACTGTAGGCCATTAAAGCTGCTAAAAGTATTGACATGGGAAAGGCTAAAACAATAAACTCTGGCATTTTTAATAAGAGAATTTTTAGGGCCAAAGTAAAAGGTAAACCCGATTCAGTAATCCGTCGCACTAAATCAAATAAAGTGCCGATCGCCACTCCCAAGGAAGTGAATAAACCCATACCAAATAGAAAGGGCAATAATAACTCGACAAAAATATAGCGGTCTAAGATACTAAATCCGGGTATTCTACTTAAATTTCCTTGCCAATTGCCAACTTTCATGATATAATGCAGCAGTTTTTATTAATAACAATTATCTCAAAAAATTATCACCCAAATAATACTGACGCACCAGAGGATTATTATAAAGTTCTTCGCCACTTCCCGCCGCTAAAATCTGCCCTTCGCGCATAATATAAGCCCGATTAGTGATAGCCAAAGTTTCTCGCACATTGTGATCGGTAATTAAAATTCCCATCTGACGATCCCTTAAACCAGCAATCATCGCTTGAATCTCGGACACGGCGATCGGATCCACCCCGGCGAAAGGTTCATCTAATAATAAAAATCTTGGTCCGTTGACTCCCACCGCTAAAGCGCGAGCTAATTCCGTCCTCCTTCTTTCTCCTCCAGAAACGTAGGCCCCTTTAGTGCGAACAATCTTATCGAGGCG
The DNA here is from genome assembly GCF_000297435.1 of Microcystis sp. T1-4. GTDB lineage: Bacteria > Cyanobacteriota > Cyanobacteriia > Cyanobacteriales > Microcystaceae > Microcystis. The sequence goes on from NZ_CAIP01000004.1 coordinate 17,448, forward strand.
AAATTCTTTTAGTAAATCATAGAGACGATTTGCCCGTTGGGAAAAAGGAACTCCCGACTGTTCTAGGGCTAACTGAATATTTTCTGATACAGTTAAATAACGAAAAATACTGGCCTGCTGCGTCAGATAGCCAATACCCAGACGCGCCCTCTGATTAAGGGGTAATTTGGTAATTTCTTTTTGATCGAGCCAAACGCGCCCCAGATTCGGTTTAATTAATCCCGTGGCGATATAAAAAGTTGTGGTTTTCCCCGCACCATTTGGTCCTAATAACCCGACAATTTCCCCCGGGGCAACAGTAATACTCACCCGGTTAACCACGAGCCTTTTACCGTAGGATTTATGGATATTTTCTAATACTAAAGTCATCTTTATCCGGTGTTGGGAATTATGAATTATGAATTATGAATTATGAATTAGGAAGTGGGGACGTCGGGAAGTGGGGAAATGGGGAAGTGGGGACGTGGGGAAGTGGGGACGTGGGGACGTGGGGAAGTGGGGAAGTGGGGAAGTGGGGGGGTGGGGTGTGGGAAGAATAAATAAAAATAATCTCCTGACTCCTGACTCCTGACGACCGACTCCTGACTATCACTGCGGGTTAATAATTGGGGCAGCGGGGAGGGAAGGGGAAGGTATGGGTGCGGGTAGAGGGGAAGCAGCCGGTTGGGGAGAAGTTTCGTTATCTTGGACTAGATAAATTGACTCCACCTGCTGACTGGTTTGGGGAGTAGCGATAAATCTACCCTCATCGACTAGATAAGTCATCGTTTCAGCGCGGATACTGTTGCCTTCCTGCAAAACATAAACATTACCCGTCATCACCAAACGACGTTCGCGGCTAAAATACTGAGCTTGAGCGGAAGTGGCCTGCATTTTGCGGGCAGGATAGAACACTTGTACGTTACCCCGAGCGGTAATTACCCCCGTTTTTGAGTTTGCCTCCTGAATATCCGATCGCACTGTCATGGCATTACCCGGTACAATATTCTGCTGTGCCTTGACTAGGGGAGAAGTACCCAATCCCATGACTAAGCTAGTGGAAACGAGGGTAACTAGCCATCCTCTGATTTTTGCGGATCTTGCTCTCATAGAAATGTCACCTATAGACGTAATTGTATTGACTAACTAATCTAGCTGTTTAGAGGACGGGATGACTTTTGAGGATTTTCGGCAGAGAACAGATAGATCGATCGAGGTGGGGATGAGGATGTTCCTGATTGCTTTTCATCGCTTCTAGCACTGCCGGTAAAGCTTGGGGATCGAGATTCTGTAAAAAGTTTAATAGATCCAAACTCTCCCCCACCAAATGCGTCACGTTGATCCCCTCGTAATCGGGTTGATAGTGTTGTAAACGTCTCACCCCTTCTCCCAAAAGAATTACCGCCCCGCGCCAGTTATTATTTTCTAGATGGTAACAAGCGACAGCAATCTGCAAAATGCCTTGATAAAAGGTTTTTTCAGGCTCTGCGGACTCCATCCACAAAGCCTCTAGGGTATCATGACAAGCATAGAATTGCTGGCGATTAAATTCCTCGATTCCTTGGCCAAAAGCGCTGGCTGTCATTACCCTATACTAATGCCCCTTCATCGATTCGCGGACTTCTTGGATATAGTCGAGGGAAATTACCTGTTCTTCTCCGGCAAACTCGTTATCGGGGGTAATAAATAACATACAGTGACATTCTTTCCGTTCCCGCATCGGTACACAGGGACAATTCCAGAAAGTATTTTTTACCTCCGCTTCTTTGTCCTCGTAGTGACGACAGGGACATAAAGGAGCGCCTAATTCGTCCTTATGACGCGCTAATCCCTCAATTACTACGGCTGTCACCGAGAGATCGCTACAGAAATAAGTATTTGTACCTTTAGCGTACTGTTCGGCAAACTTCTTCATCGCCTCAAGACTCTTATCCGTGTCCGTGATCTGGCTCATAGTTATCTGATCCCCTTAGCTTTCTACAAAAAAACTCTTTACTATCCTATCTCGATCCGCTTCCCCTTGGCCGAGGGGAATTTTTAGAATCTCTTTTGATTTGGCGACCGATCCCCTTGTTAATCTAATACGATAAAAAGACTCTCTTTGGCCAAAAGCTCGATTTTTTGGCCGGCAAACTGGAATTATGGGGGCAAAGTTCCTCAAAACCTGTCCTTGATTCCTGCAATCTCTGTCCCCTATCACTACCAGAACATGATTTTATCTTTCTTGGAGACAAATAAAATTTCTGACGGTAACACGCCTTGGTGGCTGAAAATTACCTCCCTTTCCCCCCACTGTATTTACTATTTTGGTCCCTTTGCTTCTTTTGAGGAAGCACAACAGCATCAGGGGGGTTATCTACAAGATCTAGAGTCCGAAGGCGCACAAGGGATTAGTCTTTCGATCGAGCGGAGTAATCCCCATTATTTGACCGTTTTTGACGATGGAAACCAGGATCTAGCTAAAACTTTCGCTTCCCATGCTCGAACCTTTTCTCGCTTTATTTCTTAAGTCTCCCTGTCCTCTTTGTCAACGGCAGAGCGAGCGAGAGCTTTGCCGTGATTGTGAACGACAATTACAGGCCTATCGTCATCATAACCCGCTTTTTCTCTGGCGTGGTTCTATTCCCCTGTTTATCTGGGGACGCTATGAAGGTAAATTAAAACAGGCGATCGCTAAAATGAAATATGATCGCCATCCCGCTCTCGGCTCTTTGCTAGGCAGTTGCATGGGGGAAACTTGGCTGCTTCGTCCTCCCCTCACCGATAAACGTTTGACGGTGATTCCCATCCCTCTCCACCCAGAAAGGTTAAAGGAAAGGGGTTTTAATCAAGCAGAAGTCATTGGCGAAGGTTTTTGTCGTTTAACCGGTTATAATCTGGCTAGTCGCGGATTAATTCGGATTAAGAACACGGCAGCTTTATTTAGTCTGGCAGCCGAGGCGAGAAAAAAGACGATGCAAGCGGCTTTTCAACTGGGGAAAAATTTACCGAAATCAGTGCCGATTCTCTTAATTGATGATATTTATACCACGGGAACCACGATCGAGGAGGCTGTGCAGGTTTTACGCACAGAGGGATATCGGGTAGTCGGTGCGATCGCTCTTGCCAGTTCCAAAATTAGCTAAAATGCCCAGACGGAATCGGTCTAGGCATTTTAGGGTTAAATTAAATTAAGTGCGTTTGATCTTGTCGTATTGACTGATGAAAATCAAACCGATAGTGGCGGGGATCAGGACGATAACCGCACCTAAAACAAGGCTCCAGAGAAAGTTAGCTAAAGAGGGTGTCATGATAGATAAATCCTTTGTCATATTTTCAAAGACTTAGTTTTTTATCTTATCACCTTGGGCGAGAAGGCCCCCAGTTCCACGACCAGATAAATGCGATCGCAGGTTTTATATGTCTTCAATCGCTGAAAATAAAATCTCCCTTGACTTCTCAAGGAGATAGGGATGTTTGACAATGGGTGATAGTTACAAAAGTTCACACTAGACTGGCAAAGATTTTTATGGCTACTGACGATCGCAAACGGCGCATTCTCGATCATCTCTCCAGAAGTACCACTGGTGCTGACTATATTCCCCAAAAACCGCTGCCAATTGTGGAAACTCCCCCGGTGGCAGCGGAACCCGTGGCAGCGCCGCCTCCAGTAACTCCTTCACCGGAATTAACTGCTAAAGAGCGCAAAAGAAAGATAATGTCCCATCTTTCCATGAGTAGTGAAGATTTTGGCGAAATTACTAGCACTACCCCCCAAGAAAAGCGTAAACGCCAAATTAACGACCATCTGCGCCAAAGCCAAGGATAAATAGTAAGGAGTGAGAATTAGCAACTAGGCATCTTCTAGACTGTTCTCACTCCCTCATTTTCTGCTGTCGATGGCAATAATGACAGTTGTTGCAAATCAGTTCCTCGCTCTGGCAACAAGGGAATGTTAAAGTTAGTAATGATCGCTTCGGTGATCGGATGACGCAATTTTTCTGTGGAACCCACATGATAAAAATGCTGTTTAGTATAGATATAAAACTTATCAGCACTCCAATTTTTTTTAATTAAAGGATTGCTCCTAAACTGATTACTGTGCCAAGTGGACAAAATAAACCGACAAGAAATATCCTTTAAAATAGTCACCAAACAATCTTCATCCTCTTCAGACCAAGAGTTAAAATAATCGACGTGTCTCCCTAAATAAGGAGGATCGAGATAGATCAAGTCTGTTTTTTGCCAATTAGATAAAGTCTCTCGAAAGTCAGCAACTTGAAAATTATAATCAGTTTTAATAAGAATATTTTCTAGGGCAATAACTTGATTGACTATTTTGGTAATATATGCTTGAGAAAATCGTTCTGATTTATGACAGTAAGGTACGTTAAACTGTCCCTTACGATTGAATCTCATCACGCCATTAAAACAGGAGCGATTGAGAAATAAAAAATCTAGAGAATTAGGAGATTGATTAAATCTTTCTCGTACTTGATAATAATAACTTTCTCCCTGCTCCTTAAGAAATTGACCATTTTCTTGCAAAAAAAGCTTGACAGTTTTACTGGTAATAACTTGATTTTTTAGATTATTATAAAACTGGATAATATGAGTATTTGTGTCCGCAAGTAAAGCCTTTTGAGGATTAATATTAAAAGCCACCACTCCCGATCCAGAAAAGGGTTCTATCCAACGCCCAAAGCTCAGATCAGACACAATATTTTTAATATCTTTCACCAATTTAGTTTTAATTCCTTGACACTTAATCGGTGGCACAAGTGGCGTTAACTTCACTAAACACTCTCCTCATCAATAGTAATCTCTATCCACAGCAAACTTAGCTCCTGTTGGCTCGTGAATAAAGGTCAAATTAGGGTAAAAATTTTGTTGAGATACTAACTCTATCTTTAATTGGTTACATCTAGCAAAATTATCAAATATGGGAAAAAGAAGCAATTCTAGGATTTTGGAGATGATTTTCGTATCAATAGATATAGTATATACTTCTAGACAGTTTAAATCCAGTACAGCTTATCCCAGAAACCATGGTATCTTGTTAGAACAAATGAACTAAAAAATCTGGCTTTTCTCGGTTCTGTGTGATAAGTTTAACTTATATATATAGGATCGATCAATCTTGGTGTCCTTTGTGTCTTTGTGGTTCGTTCCACCCCCCCGCTAGGAAGAATGTATCTTAGAATACATTTTACCCACCAAACCCAAGAGAGCCAAAATCTCTCGTCACCATTCTTGTCAGAATTATGAGAATTACGTTACATTTAGTTAAGATTTAATTGGCTGCGGGGATTAATCTCGAAAAAATAACGTAAAATCCTTGACAAAAACAGCTAAATGAGTTAAGCAAAAATCTTTATCCTAGAACCACTAAACAAACATGAAACTATCCTGGAAAACGATTTTACTGTGGACATTGCCCGCCCTTGTGGTCGGTTTTTTCCTCTGGCAAGGCACTTTTGCCACGGCCACCAGTAATATCGGCAATAACACCGCCAGTACCCGCATGACCTACGGACGCTTTCTAGAATACCTAGACAGTGGTAGGGTTGTTAGCGTCGATCTCTACGAAGGGGGCAGAACCGCGATCGTACAGGCCCTAGATCCAGAACTAGAAAACCGAGTACAACGCCTGCGGGTCGATTTACCAGCCAATTCCCCCGATTTAATCGCCCGTTTACGCGATTCTAAAATTAGTTTCGATGCTCACCCGATGCGGAATGACGGCGCTTGGTGGGGATTCCTCGGTAATCTAGTTTTCCCCTTTTTGCTGATTGCCGCTCTCTTTTTCCTGTTCCGCCGTTCTAATAATATGCCAGGCGGCCCGGGTCAAGCGATGAGTTTTGGTAAATCAAAAGCTCGCTTCCAGATGGAAGCAAAAACCGGCATCACCTTTGATGATGTGGCAGGAATTGATGAAGCGAAGGAAGAATTACAGGAAGTTGTCACTTTCCTCAAACAACCGGAGAAATTTACCGCCGTCGGGGCCAAAATCCCCAAAGGAGTCCTGTTAGTTGGCCCTCCTGGTACGGGTAAAACCCTGTTGGCTAAAGCGATCGCCGGTGAAGCGGGTGTACCTTTCTTCAGCATTTCTGGTTCGGAATTTGTGGAAATGTTTGTCGGTGTCGGTGCTTCTCGCGTGCGCGACTTGTTCAAAAAAGCCAAGGAAAATGCTCCCTGTTTAATCTTTATCGATGAAATTGACGCAGTAGGTCGTCAACGGGGTGCCGGTATCGGTGGTGGTAACGATGAACGGGAACAAACCCTAAACCAATTATTGACAGAAATGGACGGTTTCGAGGGGAATACGGGAATTATCATCATTGCCGCCACTAACCGCCCCGATGTTCTCGATTCCGCTCTCATGCGTCCGGGCCGTTTTGATCGCCAAGTAACCGTCGATGCGCCCGATTTTAAAGGTCGTTTAGAGATTTTAGACGTTCACGCCCGCAATAAAAAGCTGGCTAACGACGTTTCCATCGAAGCGATCGCCCGTCGCACTCCGGGGTTCAGTGGAGCAGATTTAGCCAATTTACTGAACGAAGCGGCAATTTTAACCGCTCGTCGTCGTAAAGATGCCATTACCCTCCTAGAGATAGATGACGCGGTAGATCGCGTTATCGCGGGTATGGAAGGTACTCCTTTAGTCGATAGCAAGAGCAAGCGCCTAATCGCTTACCATGAAGTGGGTCATGCGATCGTGGGTACGCTCTTAAAAGATCACGATCCCGTCCAGAAAGTGACTCTGATTCCCCGGGGCCAGGCCCAGGGTTTAACTTGGTTCACTCCCAACGAAGAACAGGGTTTAACCACGAAAGCGCAGTTAATGGCCCGGATTTCCGGTGCTTTAGGTGGTCGCGCAGCCGAGGAAGAAATCTTCGGCTATGATGAGGTGACTACCGGTGCTGGTGGCGATTTACAGCAAGTTTCTGATATGGCCCGCCAGATGGTGACTCGTTTCGGGATGAGCGATTTGGGTCCTTTGTCCCTAGAAAGTCAAGGGGGTGAAGTGTTCCTCGGTGGCGGTTTGATGACTCGTTCCGAGTATTCTGAGAAGGTCGCTACTCGTATCGATGATCAAGTGCGATCAATCGTGGAACACTGCCATGAAATTTCTCGGCAAATTGTCCGCGATCATCGCGAAGTGATCGATCGAGTGGTGGACCTGCTGATCGAAAAAGAAACGATCAATGGGGAAGAATTCCGGCAAATTGTGGCTGAATACGCCTACGTTCCCGAAAAAGAACAGTTTGTACCACAGTTATAGGTTGATTTCAATCCATAGGCGATCGGGTGGGTTAAAGCTCACCCGATTTTTTTATCCTAGTTAGGGTTTGCTGAATAAATGTGAAATGTAGGCAAGGTAAGAGTTTTGTGGCTTTTTTCGCGAAACAGGTGCAAGATTTTGAGAGAATCGTCGTTCAAAACCTTGCGTCTTCATCGGCCCGCATCCTGTAGGGGCGAAGCATTCGGACAATCACCTATCGGTGAAACCGTAGATTTTCTAACCGAATGCTTCGCCCGTACTTTTTGCCGCAAACCCTAGTTAAGGGTTCAAAAGCGGCAAAAATAAGGATTAAATTGACTAAAATCTGTAAATAGACAATTTAATTGATTATTATTCATTCTTAATTCTCCTGACGACCGACTACTGGCTACTGACTCCTAACCCCACCGAAAAACTTTTTGCCGCAAACCCTAGTCATCATCATCGTCATCGTCTTTATTCTGGTCATTATCACCGTCTTTTTGCTGCTTTTCCCCGTCTTTATCACTATCTTCGTCTTTTTGCGGCGATTCTACCGTGGTAGGGACGTTTTTCGGTTCTTCGGCTTCTTTTCCTCCCTGACAAGCACCTAAAACCGTAGTCAAGGTTAACAGAATCAGCAAAACTAAGGATTTGATTTTCATAGTCTTTCTCCCCACTCGATCGATAAATATAACAATTTTAAGACTTTTGGGCGGTGGATAGTTTGGCCAATGCCAAGAAAGTGCATTCCCAGACTAAACGGGGTTGAACGTAGGCTAACAGCTGCCGGCGGGTTTTTTCCAAGATTTCTAAAATCGATCGCTCTCGTCGTCGTTGCCAATCCTCATACTGAAGATAACTCACATACCATAATTGGGTTTCCGTGTCAAGAGTTTGGGCGATAATTTTGGCTAATTCCAGTGCTTGGGAGAGTTTTAGGGGAAATTTGCTCAAAGATCGCGGTAAATCTTGGGGGAGACTATCGAGAAATTCTAAAGCGGCGATCGCTTCTCCGGGGCTACCTTGGGCTAAACCGATAATTGCCGGATAATTGAGAACGCGAGCGTGTCCGTTAGAGCGGAGGACTTGAGCGAGATTTTCTTCCGAAAGACGCTGAAAAGGGACCTGTTGACAGCGAGAAACGAGAGTGGGTAGTAAAGAGGAGGGACTGGGAGCAATCAGGATTAAAGTGGCTTTTCCAGGTTCCTCAAGCGTTTTTAAGAGGGCATTTGCCGCCGATTCCGTCATGGTTTCTGCTGCCTCGATCACCACCACAGAGCGGGCCGATTCCAGGGGAGGACGACTTAAAAAGTTAGTAATCTCGCGAATTTGTTCGATGCGGATTTGCGGGGGAGCTTTACGCTTGAGATTGCTTTCCTGTGCTTCTTTTGCGGTGAGCAGTTTGCCTTGGTGTTGATAAGTGGGTTCAATCCAGAGTAAATCGGGATGATTGCCCCCCAGAAAGCGTTTCAGGATTAATTCCCTTGTTTCCGGCGATCGCTCTCTAGTTAACAAGTCTTGACAGAAACATTTGGCGGCCAGATTGCGTCCAATCCCCTTAGCGCCGGCGAATAAGTAAGCGGGAGCGATCGAATTGATTTCAAGCGCTCTTTGTAGTAGTTCAATGGCCTGATTTTGACCGATTAACCGTGACCAATCTATCATCTTTTCCCTGCCATGGCTCGCTATTCCTGTTCTTATTTTGTCGGAATTTCTCCTCATCAGACCGGGTTTTTATACGATGATATCCTGAGTTTGGGTGAATTTGAAATCATCAAGCGCCGGCCCGATGTGTTACTTTTATCGGAAGTTCCTAACGATGCTCTCTTTCCCCAGTTGGTGAAAGTGGAATTATTTATTCATCCCCCCACTAGCTCGGAACTTCAGATCGATTTATTGGTAAAAAATCATGAATTGCCCCTGAGAACTAATAATCGTTGTCGGCAATTTTTCCAATCTATTCACCAGATTATTACCAACAATTATCAAGGTCAATCCCTGACCAGAATTACCGCTTAACCCGATTGGTTCCTGTCTCCGTCAACTGACAAAGACAGGGACAAAATACCATCTTATCACCGTGATTTAACTGGGGGGCTAACTTTTCCTTCAGATATAAGAAGGGAGGCACAATTATTTGTAGGATGGGTTAGCGGTAGCGTAACATAATCGGGCGTTGGGTTTCATGCTTCAACCCAACCTACGTTCTTCCCTATCCTCTAAGAGAATTTGGGTTCTGTTTTGATCATCTTCGACGATGAAAAAATGCTCTTTTTGGTGCTTGATGGATTGATCGAGAAAAAATCGGTAATTGCTTTAATTTTTGCCTTCCTTTGTCGATGTGAGCGGGGGAAATTGACGACGTAAAAGCAGGGAATTACTCACTACCATAACCGAACTAAAAGCCATCAAAGCTGCTGCTAGGGCCGGACTGAAAGCTAGACCCCAAGAAGGCAGTAATAAACCACCAGCAATGGGAATAGCAAAGGTATTATAACCCAAAGCCCAAAAAAGATTTTGTCGGATTTTTTGCCATGTAGCCAGACTTAAATGCAGAGATTGCACCACATCCTCTAGGCGATCGCTAATTAAAACGATCCCGGCTGTTTCCATGGCCACCTCCGTGCCACCGGCCAGAGCAATACCGATGTTAGCCTGTCCTAGTGCAGGAGCATCATTGATACCATCCCCGACCATAGCCACGATTTTGCCCTCTTTTGTCTGTAGGTCGGCAATTAAGGCCGATTTTTCGGTGGGGGCAACTTCGGCATAAAATTGGCTAATACCCAAACTATTAGCGATCGCTGTCACCACTTCTTGGCGATCACCACTGAGTAAAATCACCTCTAAACCGAGTTTTTGTAACTGATTCACGGTTGTTTGAGCATCGGGACGCAATCGGTCCTGAAAAGCGATCGCGCCGAGTAATTGTTCTTCCATCCCCAGATAAATCACCGTTTTACCCGCTTGTAAAAGCTCTTGAATCCCCCTGATAGTTTCATCGATTTTAATGCCGTTCTGTGCCAACCATTGCCGATTTCCTAGAACAATTTTCGACCCCTGCACCCTTGCCGAAACTCCCAATCCGGCCACAGTTTGAAAATCTTCCCCCGTCAGATTAGTAGGGGGAGTAACCGCGTCTAAAATCGCCTGAGCAAGAGGATGATTAGTACCACTCTCCACTACTGCCGCTAATTGTTGAATTTCCAGGGAATTAAGGATAGAAAAACTCAAACAATCGGTAATTTCTGGATGACCTTGGCTAAGGGTTCCCGTTTTGTCAAAAACCACCGTTTGCAGTTGCGAGACGGTTTCCAAAACATCACCCCCTTTAATCAAAATACCCCTTTCGGCTGCTAAACTGGTTCCCACCAGTAGGGCCGTCGGTGTGGCTAAACCGAGAGCGCAGGGACAAGCGACCACAAGCACGGAAATCGCTAATTTTAGGGACAAAAGTAGGGGAGAAGTGGGTTGAATCATCTCGTGGTGTCCTGTGGTTGACCCTAACACCTCTGGAAAGAGCCTAGTTCCCCAAAAATACCAAAAGAGCAGCACAATTAGGGCAATTATCATGACTCCGTAGGCAAAATAACCCGCTACCCGGTCCGCTATCTTCTGCACCGGGGCCTTGCGAGTTTGGGCTGATTCCACGGCTGCGATAATCTTAGCTAGGGTGGTATCGGTCCCCACCTGACGAGTTTGCACCGCAATCGCACCAGAGAGATTGAAACTGCCAGCAATGACTAGATCTCCCATTTCCTTAACCACCGGCAGCGATTCCCCCGTTAACAAAGCTTCATCTACCGTGGTTCTTCCCTGAATAATCTCCCCATCCACGGGAATTTTTTCCCCGGGTAAGACGCGCACCCATTCCCCGACGCGCAGCTGTTCCACGGGAATGGCCACGCCCACACGGTCATCTGTACTACCAATCAGGTGAGCCACTGCCGGTTGTAGGGAGGTAAGCGCTTCTAAGTCTGCAGCCGCACGATGACGGGAATGCGCTTCTAGAGTCCGTCCGAGGAGAATAAACCCTAACAGCATGACCGGTTCATCGAAAAAGCACTCTAGACCGAGATTAGGGAAGATAAGAGCCAAACAACTGGCTATATAGGCGCTACCTGTGCCTAAACTAACGAGAGTGTTCATATTTGGCATTCCGTGCCGTAATCCCCGCCAACCATCGATGAAAATATCGCGGCCGGGGAATAAAATGGCTAGGGTGGCTAAAGTCCAGTGAAAAGCAATACTTTGAAGGATGGGGATTTCCGGTCCCCCGATGTGGTGTAAGTGACCAATCAGGGAAAAAACCAGTAAACAACAAGCGATCGCTAATCGGTATAATTGTTGTTGCCGTTCTTTTTGTTGGTTTTGCAGCCGTTGATTTTGTTGAGAAAGGGGAGTCGATGAGCTGCGCGGTTGGGTGGGGAATCCAATCGCGGTTAATTTTGCGGCTAACTGCTCTGGTGCGATCGCATCCGGTTGGTATTCAATCACGGCAATTTCCGTGATTAGATTAACTTGGGCCGATTTTACCCCTTGATTTTGGCTGAGTTGTCTTTCTACGGCACTCACACAGCCGGCGCATTTCATGCCTTTTACGTCTAGAGTAGCGGTTTTTAGTCCAGTTTCGGCGGCTAGGATCATAGAAAAAGTAGGCAAGGATGGTCTTTACTTCTATCCTAGAAATTATCGACGGATTTTTAAACTATTTTGGCCTGTAGGGTTACAGATAGATGAAATTTCATTACAGATAGCTGAAATTTCAGGTAGCCGATCTGGTAGGGTGCGTTAATGAAATGTAACGCACCTTATCTAATGTTCAAAATTCGTGCGTTACGCTGACGCTAACACACCCTACTGGACTGACACAGCTAAAATAGGGCAATAGATAAGCTCAACTGAGGACATCAATCATGGGAAGATGTAGGCGAGATAAAGTTCATCTGACAGTCGCACAACGAGAAAACTTTGAACAAATCAGTGGGGGAGGGTTCATCACAGAGTATGCTAATCGGCATAACACGCTTATCGTAATATTATACGGAAAACTTCTCGCGATCACTCCATTTGAGTGTAATATACGGAAAGATTCTTTAAAAAATGCGTACTTGGCGTAATATACGGAAAATTTCCGCATAATATATAGTTAGGTGGCTGACATAGTGAACCAATTAATAAAAAATATTAAAAACTCTTGACATTAAAAGAATTTCACTGATATGCTTACAACGAAGCTATTAGCTCTGGACTGGTAGCTTGTCAGTACCTTTGCCGGCCGCGGCCGAAGCGAAGTGCTATCTCCCTGGTTCGTCCCGGGGAGATACTTAACTTTACTAGACTGTTCACGACTCATTTAGGATCGCTATAGCAATAAGTACCTAAGCAAAATTAATTACACATATCTAACCCCGCTCTTGCCTCTTGCCTCTTGCCTATCTTCACTAGGAAATTAATTTTGCACGACTACTTAAGATGTTAATTACCATTCAATTCCCATTTATTGATTCAAGGACATTTGTTAGCAATAACACTCAGAAATTAGTTGTTCCTTCGTGGTTAATTCCTGTTCCTGATCATGATTTTATACGGTCCTTTGGGATAATAAGGAGACGACCACTGGGAGGATTAACAGGCTGGGTTGGTGAAAGTTATATCTGCGAAGCACATAATGCTATATGTTTTCAAGGTATGCAACCATTCTTTAATGGTTTAGATAAATTGATTAAGTTCAAGGTCGTTTTTAGAAGACTTTTTTTTGATGGCTTATCAGTTGGAAAATTTGAAATCGGATTAGCTGCTTGGTATTCTGAAGAGGAATCATTCTCGCCTTTTGAACTATCAGCCGATGAAATGAGACAGCTTCTTCTCCATGTTCTGAAGCTACCTGTTTTAGTACGGGACTCCCGTGAAAAATTTATACAGTGTCAGCTGTGGCAAGCAGGGCAACCAATAGCTAGATTATATGCAGCTAGCACTTCCCTCAAACAAGATTGCGGGCGAGTAAATATTGAAGATTGGTGGATTCAGCCCTGTGAGCCTTTAATTCTTCTAATTACAGATCAAGAAGATCTCGTCGTCACATATCGAGAAGACTGTAAGTTTTTAAAAATCCCTTGTGGGGTTGGAACTCTCTCTCATCACATCATTCCACTTGAGGGGAAAAATATACCCATGTGGTTAATTGAAGGTATATGTGATAGGTTTTCGAGGTTATCCTCCCTAGAATCCCTAGAATTTGATACATTAAGACAGCTTAGGATTTTTCTTCTACGTCTTCATGCAGAACAAAAATGCTTGAGAGGAATCCTACGAAATATATCTACTGGAAAGCTTGAGATTAGTAAGAGAAGCGAAAAATCACGGATACTTCAAGAATATCTGAATCAAGCGACAAAGCGAATTAAGAGGCTAAATGAACACGCAGATAAAAGAGTAGAAGCAGACGTAGGAGAATTAGCTCGCAAAGCAGAAGATTACTTTGCTCCTGGAGAACGAGATGCTCTTTTCAATGCATTGAAAATTATAGATATTGAGAAAAACATATTTCACAAAGTGGAAAATTTTGTATCGCCATCTACTATAATAAAAAATCAATTCACAGGAGCAATCACCATGACACAGAACAAAGGTAACGTGAATATTAGTGATACTCAAGGAAATGTCAGCGGGGTTGCTGCTGCTGAAAATCAAACAATGACAGGGGTAGCGATTGGAGCAATCAGCGGCTCTGTCACGAACACTATTAATCAACTCCCCACCTCATCAAATCCAGATATTCCAGGCATCAAAGAGTTGTTAGCTCAACTGCAAGCAGCAATCAAAGCTGAGTCTGAATTACCCGATGAGGATAAAGCCGAAGCCCTAGAGCAGGTAAAAACGCTGGCAGAAGCAGGGCAAAAACCTGAAGATAATGTTCTTCAAAAGGCGGCAAAAACATCTATGAAAATCCTGAAAGGGACAGTTGCTAGTTTGCCAGATGCTGCTAAATTGGCTGAGTCATGTGCAAAGCTACTACCTGCGATCGCTACATTGCTTGCATTGGTTTAGTGCGATCGCTGATCTTGTAGGGTGGGTTGACGGCAGTGCGATCGCCGATCTGGTAGGGTGCGTTAATGAAATGTAACGCACCTTATCTAATGTTCAAAATTCGTGCGTTACGCTAACGCTAACACACCCTACTGGACTGTTTCAGTGCGATCTTGTAGGGTGCGTTAATGAAGTGTAACGTACCGATGATATTTTGCAGGTTTATGCCGACAATTTTATGGGTTGCTCTAGAACCGGAAAATTCTGAATTATCTGTGGGAGTGTAATCCCATAGTAAAGTGCTTTATAAAAGCTCAACAAATTCGTCAACGCTCAAGCCGACTTGCCGAATAATTGCGCGTAAAGTACCTCGATCTAGTTCTTTATGATCTGGTACCGAGACTGTTGTTTTGGGAGCTTCACGTACTAAAATCATGTGACTTCCACGCTGACGCTCTACGGCAAAGCCTATTTGCTCAAGTGCTTTTACACATTCTGCGCCTGAGATAACACGTAATTTACTCATACCAGAATGACCTCAACCGTATCATTGGGAACAGGTTCACCCCGATCCTGTAAAACTTCGATATACAGAGCGATTGCCTCTTCAATATTGGCTAGAGCCTCCTCACGAGTTTTTCCCTGGCTAATACATCCTGGCAAACTAGGAACTTCGACAACAAAGTAACTATCCTCACCAGGATAGAGAAGTACTTTACGGCTGGATTCAGCTTGTGGTTTAACCATAATCATTGCTCGATAACTATTTGGTTGTTTCATTCAAATATTAACATTTTATGTTCTAGAACCAGTGTGATGCCGAAGGCACTGCGTAGCAGCACGCCGCTCTTGTAGGGTGCGTTAACGAAGTGTAACGGTGCGATTCGTTTCTAGGGGAATAAATAGCCTAGAGTGCTGATAAAACAGCATAACTGACAAAAAGGATGTAGGTGAAAGACCTACCCTGTAAGGGACACAGTGACTCCCGACCTGCCCCCAGTGACTGGACTCGGAAATCTAGAGGCTGAAGCGGGGAACAAGGACGCAATCAGAGCCAAAACAGATAGGCGCAAGGAGCGTTAACGGGGAGTATGATCGCCGCTCTGGTAGGGTGTGTTAATGAAATGTAACGCACCTTATCTAATGTTCAAAATTCCTGCGTTACGCTGACGCTAACACACCCTACTGGACTGTTTTAGTTAATGAAATGTAACGCACCTTATCTAATGTTCAAAATTCCTGCGTTACGCTGACGCTAAATGGGAGCATCCCAATTTTGCAATAAGTATAAATGCTTAGAGACTAAAAACGTTAGCTAAGGCAAAATAAAGAGAAACAATTAAACGGTAGAATCATGAATACAGACCAAAAAGAACAACTAGATCAACATTTAAAAGCCATTGCTCAAATTCTAGTCGATAATACCCCAGAAGAACAACTACGTAGCTTTGAGGGCATTGAAACCGCCCTGCGAGACCATTGGCTGACTACATTGGGTCCTGCCATAGGCAATTTTTTTTTGAATCAGCAACAGGAACCCAAGCAGGGCGAACCAAAAGCGTAAGCAGTATCATAGGGAAAGTCAAGATAAGCGAGAAACAAGCCGATAAACTAGGATTAAGCAAGAATAATCGATTAAGTCCCATGCTGGAGAAATGTTGCTTAGGAGCAGTGGCTAAAGTCTCTTTTGAAGATGCGGAAAAAGATATCAAAATGGCGACAGGAATGGCAGTTTCAGGCAGTAGTCAACAGAGGCTTGTACAAAGATATAAATTTGAGGAAGCAGAAGCAAAGAGTCCGGTAGAAGCATTGAGTGTAGATGGAGGAAAAGTCAGAATCAGAACGCCCAAAGGACAACCGAGTCAATGGAGAGATTACAAAGCAGTAAGTCTGTATGGTCAAGAATGTGCGGGATTTTTTCAGCAAAATGAAGAATTACTGGAATGGGTGAACCGTCAGCCCTTAACAGAGGTAGTCACCTGTTTAGGAGATGGTCATGATGGGGTGTGGAATCTGATGGAGAAAATCGGTGTTAAAAGGAGAGAAATATTGGATTGGTATCA
>NZ_CAIP01000003.1 GCF_000297435.1 Microcystis sp. T1-4
ATCCACCCTTGATAAGGGGGGCATCTGACAACTTTTAACGCCTACCTACTTAATTAAAGAATTGAATAATAATGGTAGCGAAGTAATAGATATAATTAAAATTTATTCCCCAAACACCATTAAGCAAAAAGTTATGGGAAATCCGACATCGGGCAATTTCGGCTGGATTGCAACTGCTCAATGAAGACGAAATAGAACAAGAACTTGCTGCACGTCGAGGAGGATGCAGTGAGTCATGAAATTCCTGGCACTTACGGTTTAGCGGCGATGGATGCACTTCATGTTGCTGCTGCGCTGCAAATTCAAGCTGATGAACTAATCACCACCAAAAAGCCAACCAAACCAATGCACCGAGTCAGGGAAATTCAGATTGTTTCAATCTAATGTGACCGCTGAAGGGGTGACAACGAGTTGCTTGTCATACTAAATCTAGTTATTAAAAACTGATTATGTATTCCCCCTTTTGCATGAGTGCATGAGTAGAAAACGGGTTTCTCGGAGAAACCCGTTTTCTGTGCGTTACTCAGTCTCAACTTAGTTGGGGTTTAACAACCTTTCTAGATTTTGTTCACAGTTCTCTTTATGGGAGAGAATATTTAATTTTTCAGAAAGATGTAAGGCTTGTTGCCAGTGATTAATAGCTGATTTAAGATCATGGGTTTTTTCTTCAAATTCGGCCAAAATAATTAAAGTCTCTAGTTCTACATATCGTTCTCCAATATCGAGGGCAATATCTAAAGCTTGGTTAAGATATTGATAGGCTAGATCATCCTTTCGAGTGATACTATAAATTTCTCCTAATCCAGCACAAGCATGGGCAACACTCGCTACATCTGAAATAGCTAAAGCTTTTTTCTTTTGTTGTTTAAAGTATTTTTCAGACTCCTGAAAATTTGCTTGTTGCCCATAAATTGAGGCTAAATTTCCCAAAGACAAAATAATTCCTGCTTCATCGGTTATTTGCTCAGATAAGTTAAGACTTCTTTGAGTGTAATCGATAGCTTGATTCAAATCATTGATTCGCCGGTATGCTTCTCCTAAATTTCGTAAAGCCGTTGCTTGATTAATAAGATTTTTAATTTTTTCTGCCCATTTTAAGTATTTTTCTAAACAAGCAATAGTCTGGTCAATTTTTCCCTGATAACCATAACAATTACCCAGATTTAAATAAGCAACATTAATAATCTCAAATTTTTCGTCACAATCGGGAATAATCTCGGCTAGATTTAAAACTTCATTCAGTACTATTTCAGCGCTTAAATATTCCCCTTTTATTCCATCAATTGTTGCTATATTTACTTTGCCTCTTGCTTTCCAAAGAGGATTATTTAATTGCTCGGCTAAGGATAAGAGTTTCTCCGCATAATTTTTTGCTTGGTCAAATTGTCCTAATTCTCGATACATATAACCGAGTTCACTTAAACAGAGAAAATCGGTTTCATTGTCAAGATTTCCTAATAATTCTTTACACAGTTTTATGCCCTCTTCATAGCGTCCCCAGATGCGTAATTGTTTGTGCAAAGGGAAAGAAGTTGGGTCATGAATTTCTAAGGGTAAAGAAAATAAAGATTTAGCTTCTTTGTACCAACCTAATCGACATAGACAGAGAAATGCTTCCACATAACGACTTGCCCGTTCTTGAATAGAGAGCTGCTGTCCCATTTTATCCTTAATATGGCGTTCATAACCAATTAAATGCCAGATAAATGCGCCAAAATGTGCTTTTTCAAAATGACTCCCTGTCGCCCCTAAAATTTCCCCTTTTTGTTTAACTTGAGCGAGTTCTCCAAAAACAGTAAAATCGATACTTGTGAGACGTTCTTTGACTCTTAATTGAGGAGATTTAAAATCATTCATGATTTGGGTTTCCTTCTTTTCTTTGGGTAGATACTAGACGCTTGAAAGCAACATTGCGAATTAAACTGTGCTGTTTGATATGTGGTTCATATCCCAGTTGTTTTTGAGTTTCTACTAAATAACGGTTAAACAAGGTAAAAAGAGCTAAGTCTAAATCTTGTTCCTCGTATTCTGAAAATAATTGAAGATTTTCAAACCACGCATTTTTAAATTCAAAAGATGAATAAGTGGAGCCATAGATAAGCAATAAATAAGCAGTTTTAAAAGTGTTTTCAAGTCGCTCTATTGTTCTTTCGACTTCCTCCTCTAACAGTTGTTTTCGTAATTGTTTGGTCATTAAGTTAACTTTGTAATAATCATCAGGATTGGCTTTTTGAGCTTCATCAATCATTTCTCTTAATCGTCGAAATCGGGATTTATTCTCGTCATAATAAGTGCTGATATCTCCATTCAGTCTATCAATAATATCACCAGAAATTAAGCGGATAGCGAGAGGATGTCCTTCATAAAGTTTTCCGATCTCTTTAAGGTAAGCAAGGTTACGTCCATGAAGAATTAATTCGACTTCTGCTTGTTGAAATAAACGTTCAAATAACTCTAAACTTTCCTGCTCTTCTAATCCCATTAATGGCTGAATATGCCAATATTGATCTTGACTAAAAGTTGCAAAATCTTCAGGCTTATCCTGCGAAGTTATCACAATTCGAGTCTGACAATTTTCGGCTTCTAATATCTTTTGAAAAAAGACTCGCCAGAGGGGGTATTTAAAGCGATTACTGCCATCTTGTTGTTCTCCTTGTAAAAGATTTTCCATTGAATCAAACCAAATTAATCGACGATTATTGCTCAGATGATTAACCAGTTGAGTTAATAATTGTTCTGGGTTTTTTGCTTGTTTTGCCGTAACAGGTTCATCGCCACGATTGAGTAAATCAATAGCTGTGCTGATAAAGTTTTGTGCTTCTGATTGCGACTGTTGATCCTCCCGTTGATTAAACCCATCAAAATCAATAGGCGGTTCAGGAGGAAACCCTTCTTGACACAAAGCTAAGGCCAATTTGTAGGCGAGGGCAGTTTTCCCAATACCTGTTATTCCCGTAATTACGACAATGCGACAATCGCCTCTTAGTTTTTCCAGTAAATCACTTTGAAGAGACTCTCGCCCCACCCAAATAGGCTCGATATCTTGAGTCAGTTTTTGCAAAAGATTATCTAGATCTGCGACTTTTGAAGGGTCGATGTTCAAAGCTCGACAAAAGGCGAAAAAACCTTCCGATTGAATGTTTTTACCCCTCAAAAAATGATCTAAAGTCTCTGGTGAGCAGGAATTGGCATAGGAAAATCGGTAATCCAGATCTTCTACCCAGTCTATACGAGGTTGACAAAATTGACTAGCTTCCTTACATAAATGCCCTCTAGTCCAGCCTTCTTTTTGTTTTTGCGCCCATCGGGTTTTGACTTGCTCAAGTCCCGCTACGGAGAGTTTTAACTTCATTGCTCTCTATTCAATCTACATAAGTTTATTTCTCTATTGTTGATCAATTATCCCCAGAAATTCTCATTTTTTGAAAAACTTTCTCTCAATGTGACTAAGTACATATCAGCTATTTGCTCAATTATAGGTATAGGAAGCCATTCAAGCTTTCTAATTCTTTCTAATTCCAGCTTCTTTTGCTTTTTGCGCCCAAAAATCATCGTTTTGCTTGCTTATCCGTAGAAATCTAAGGATTTCTATCGCTTTACTCCCAATGAAGAGAACCTCATTGCTCGTTGTCCTCTTCCTAAGGGTAGCAAAATGGCTATTTCTCAAATAATCAACCAAACCAATGGTAAACAGTTTATCTCATTATCATCTACATCGGTGCGGCTACTGTCGTCGGATGGAGTTGATGTCAATCACTTATTTAGCGGTCAAATACCAGAGCGTCACTATGAGCAACTTTCTTGTTGGCTTAATTTAAAACCAAACGAGGAAAAGGATTCAACGGCACAAACATTTGCAACGCTAAAGACCACAAATTACACCCAAAAAGATCCCCTATTCACTTTAAGGACTGTCCGAAGAATGTTACAGGATAACGGTCTTCTCTTTGTCTATGATATATCCCAAACCCCTGATATTGAGCAATATGTGAAGATTCTGTTTTCTTGTGCTGGATTTATTGTGTTAAATAACATTGGCAACTGCTGGATTCTTAGCAAAAGAGCCTTACTTTGTTTTGATGTGCCAAAGGTCAAAGGTTATCTGGTCAAGGAAGCGGAAACACCAGCAGAAATTGAATCCTATTTCTTATTTCTCAAGAATCGCTATCCTGAGTCACAAAATTATTGCAAAGAAATCGACGATTTATTTACTCACCAATCGGTTATTTTTCTAGCCTATCCTGAACAGAATCCCTCTCAGGTAATCGGTGTTGCACGTTATACCTATTCTCTGGCTGAATATGGCTACTATTTGCCTTGTCAACTGGCAACATTTTGTGAAGGAAAACACATAGGAAAGCATTTGATGTTACCCAAAAATGTAACAAGCATCGGAGAAAGTCTCTCTCTCTATGATGAAAAGGGAACTGGCAAAAAAGGAACAAGTTATCTTGTTTATCAGCAATTGATTCGAGCTATCTTGACTTACAAACATGATATTGCTCACACTGAAATTTCCTACACGACTTATCCAAAAGGGGACGAAACCATTGAAGCACTGTATAAAGAACGTTTTGGATTTAAGCACACTCTACACGATAATGAAAAAGTTTGCTTAAAATATGGAACATTTGCCGGTCAATGGTATCTCATTGAACTGGAGCAGTGGATGATTAAGCATCAGTACCACAACGCTGACCAGATTTTTCATAAACACAAGGAAGCGTTTGCGGTGTGAAGTCTAGCTCAAGAGGTTGCCGATAAATACTAGATTTTGGGAACTTAAGGTAAATTATCCTGAAAATTGGCTATATCCTTAAGTGTCCCGAAGTTGAACTAGAGTCTTAGCGATGCAATGCCTTATCCCACAAAGACTTGCAGCTTTTCAAAAAAAATTTGCATCGGGGAAAGTCCCCAATTTATGATAGGGACAATTCAGAAACTTAACATCTTATAGTGCTTTTCATGCCACTGAGGTATCGACAAGTTTTGCCAACAAAGGGTTTAAGCTCCTTAGCCATACCTTATTCTGATGAAAACTGCTATATCTAGTCCAATCTTTTATGAAGTGGACTTCCATGATCAGCTAGAAACCTAACCCCATCATAAATTTTCATGTCTGAAGTATCACGTCCGAACTTTTACGAATTATTAGAGATAGATCCAAGTCAGCCTTGGTCAGATGGAGAATTTAGCAAAATTCTTAAAATTAAACAAGGAGAATGGACTAAAAAAACAAAACATCCTAAATATAAAGTTGAATATACTGGCTATCTGCAAATGGTTAAGTTGATTGAGCAGATAATGAAGGATTCTGAAAGTCGTGAACAAGAAAGAAAGCAAGCTCTTGAAAGTCAGTCAAAACAAGCTCAAATCTTCAAGCAACAGTTTGAGGGAGATTTAAAGGGTATAGTCGCTAAAGGCTATATTTTAGAATCTGAGGTAAAAAATTTGATTACTAAGTTTTCCAGCGTGTTCTCAGAATCAGAGATTCGCCGTCAAATCAGTAATTTAGGGATTGAAATTAAGACTAAAGAAGAAGCAAATGACTCTGAAAATATTAAGATCAATGACACAGATAAAACAAAAATTGGTGCAATTGAAAATAATTTAAAAAGTTTAAATCAACAAGATTTGTACAATTTTCTAGGACTCCCCAAAACCACTAGAACTGATGAATTGTGTGCAGCAGCAAGTAACCGATATGAAGAAATCAACAAAACAGGTCAATCAACAGCTGAAGCAAGTGCTATTAAGGCACTTGCTGGACACGCTAAAAGCTTTTTTGAGGATGATGAAAAAAGAAAAATTTATGACTTTTCTCTAAGTTTACAAGTTTTTCAATCTTTAGAAGAGGCAATTGATAACATTACGCTTCATGAAAAAATCATTTATGGAAAACAGTTTACTTATTTACTAGAATTAGCCTTTTCTAGAGGGATAGATGTTGAAAAAGCAAAAAAGCATATCATAACCTATGGACGAAATAAAAAAATTGCCGTAGAAATGGCAGGAGTTGAAGCGGTCAAACAGAAAATCGCTTGTCCTCAATGCCAAACCATTAATGAGCGGGATCAAGATTTTTGCTCAAATTGTGGAAGTTCTTTAAAAATAAAATGCCCTAGTTGTGGACTCATTTCTAGTATTGAAGCTCGGGCTTGTTCTAAGTGTTCTTTTCCCATTGGGAATGAGTCAATCGTGCGTCGTTATTTAGTGGAGAGTCAAAAGTTAATTCATCAAAAATTTTATGAAGACGCAGTTAACCATCTTAATTTAACCCAACAAGCATGGTCAAGTCCATTGATCTCTCAGACTCTTAACGATGATTTAAGTAAACAAATTAGCCAATTAAAAAGTGAAGCAGAACAGAAAAAACAGAACCTAATTAATTGTCAACAACAACTCAATCATGCTATTAACGAACGTCTTTATTACGAAGCACGTCGTATTTTACAACAGCTAAAGCTTGAATTTGCTTCTCTTGATTTAAACAGAGAAGAAAGTAAAATTGAAGCAGAAATTCACAAAGCTGAATCAGAATTAGAAAAAGTGCGTCAACTGGAAACTCAAGGGGAAGATCCAATTGACCTCTATCAAAAAGTTCTTTCGATTTGTAAAGATTGTCAAGCCGCCAAAGACGCATTAGCCAAAACCCCACCGCTTCCTGCTAGTCAACTTTCTGCAAACAAGAGCCATAAAATCATCAATTTATCTTGGCAAGCAAGCCCTTCTAAGAAAGTTGGTTATACCATTATTAGAAAATATCACTCCCAACCTATTTCTAGTAAAGATGGAGAACAATTAGATACTATTTTTAGTACAAGTTATGATGACAACACGGTAGAAAGTGGTAAACCAGTTTATTATGCTATCTATACTAATAGAGAAGGGGTTCTTGCTGTTAATTCTGCCCAATTAGAGCAACCAATACTGTTAACCAGTGAAGTTTCTAATCTGGTTGCTCAAGCAATGGATACGCAAGTTAATTTAACTTGGACACATCCTCAAAATGTTACTGAAATTCAGATTTATCGATCTACTAAACCGTTCAATACTTCTAATCAGGGTGAACGAGTTGAAGTTATCAATATCAGCAACGTTATTGATAAAAATTTAGAAAATGGTAAGAAGTATTATTACCTAATTTATAGTTTATTTAAAAATTATGATGGAAGTCTTATTAAAAGCCAAGGAATTACTATTGATGTTATTCCCGAAAAACCCCCTTCTCCCCTAGAAGATTTAACCATTGAGGTGATTAAAACTGACCCTTATTACCAACTGAAACTATCTTGGCAATTACCCACAAAAGGAGAAGGAGCAGTCTTACAAAGCGATTCTTTTCCCGATTTCGGGAAAACACATTTATTACCTCAAGGCTCTTTATCAGAATATGGCAAAGTCTTACAGGAAACAAATACATCTGTAACTATAACAATTGAAAAGAAAGGAATTTTTTACTTTACCCCAATTCTTTTATTTCAAAAAAATGCTTATCTTGGCAAAACCAGAGAGTATGTCAATGTTGATGATGTTAGCAATTTGAAATGTCAAAAACAGACAAATGAAATTCAAGTTCGTTGGAATTGGCCAGAAAATTGTCAAGAAATTATTCTTTCTCATGGCGAGCGCCAATTTCCTTCAAGTCATAAAGACTCAAATGCAACCCACATTAAAGTTACAAAAAATCAATACAATCTAAAAGGTTATTATCCCCTAACCAGTATTACTAATAGAGATTATTTTATCGTGGTTTATGCTGTCTTTAATAAAGCAGGACAAACCTTGATTGCTTCAGGCTTAAATGAATCAGCACGGGTGCGAATTAGCCTATCAACTCTAATAAAGATTAATTACGAAATCTCTAGAGAAAAAAAGGGATTTGGGTTATTTAAAGGGAAACTTTTGCTGATCATTAATATCAATGGCAAAGGGCAAATGCCAGACTTAGTTTTAGTTTATAAACAAGGAGGGAAGCCAATTAAAAAAACAGATGGAGAAACAGCTTTAACCATTTCATCAACAATACTTCAGGAGGACAAAACAACTTTTACTTATGAACTAAAAGAACAAAATCGTTGTTACGCATCTTTATTTCTAGCCAACGATAGCCTTTATGAATCCAAAGGCGGTTATGTTCGTATTAACAAACCAGAAATTGATAAATTGGAGATGTTTTAAATGTCTAAAATTCTTTGTCCTTTTTGCTTTGAAAAAACAGAAGTCTCTCAACTTGAATATCGATGTAGTTATACTCGTTGCTCAGGAAAACGTGAAGATGTCATTTTAGCCCAAGCTCAAGGGCTTCTTAGCCCTACTATAGAAGGTTTAGTCTTTACACCCACAAAAAAAGGATTAGGTCGTTTGTTCGGAAAATCAAATCAGTTAGAAAAATGTCCTAATTGTAACAAAGAAACTTCTATAAAAGTATGTCCAAAATGTCACTATAACTTAAAGTATCTGTCGGGAGAAATAGAGGAAAAAATGATTGCTATTATGGGAGGAAGAAGTAGTAGCAAAAGCACCTATATTTCAGTTTTAGTTAATCGTTTACAAAATGAAATTGGCAAAAATTTTAAGGCAGGAGTAATGTTCACTGATGACAAAAGTCGCACAATTTATGAAGAAATTTTCCGTAAACCAATTTTTGTTAGGGAAGAAATTTTACAAGCGACTGTCAGTAGCACTGTTGACTCCCGTGCGAAAACACCAATGATTCTTCGTGTAACTTTTGACAATAACGGTCAACGTAAAGCTGTTAATCTTGTTTTATTTGATACAGCAGGTGAAGATATGGAAGATATAGATATTATGTCTTCTGAGGCACGTTATCTTTGTGAAGCGGATGGGATTATATTCATCTTAGATCCTCTGCAAATTGAAACAGTAAGACAGTTAGTAAAAGAGGATTTACCTGATAGATTAGAAAGCGCAGACCCCAATCGAATTGTTGAACGTCTTTATGAATTACATGAACAAAAATTGAAAATTAAAGCTGGTAAAAAAATTGAGAAACCGATTGCCTTTACCCTATCTAAAAGTGATGCTTTATTTCCCTTTATTGAAGCGGATTCAGTTTTACATCATTCAGGAGAACATTTTGGTTATTTAAACTTACCTGATGTGGAATCAGTCCATACAGAAATTTGCACTTATCTTGAAGAATGGATGGGATCTGCATTTGATAACAAAGTTAAAACCTATTTTAATTGTTATCGTTATTTTGCCATGTCTCCTTTAGGGAAAAATCCTATCAATGGAAAGATTGAAGGGTTGTCTCCTTTAAGAATTGAAGATCCCCTTTTATGGCTTTTTTCTCAATTTCAATTTATACAAGGACGGAAGTAAAACAATGGTTATCCAACAACAATACTATACATCTTGTCGAACAGAAACTAGGACTGGCTATCAAATTAAGGCTGAATCTCCTAATTTTGAGAGTGAAAAACGTCAAATTTTAAACCGATTGATTGGATACTCTATCCCATCAGGTGTTGATGTCAAAGCAATCAATACTCATCCCATTGCTTTACGTTATTTTGTTAATGAAGAAGATGCTTTTTTAGTTTGTAGTCAATCTAGCGGACAAGATGAATTTGGCAGAGATGGAAATTTCTTTGCTCATAGTTTGGTGGGTACAGTTACAGAAATCTCTACTATTCCTAGCATTTTTTCGTGGAAAAGTCCCTTCTGGGTTAAACAAGATAAATCCTCACAAACTGCTTTACCAACTTTAAATGAATTTAACCACGAAATCACGTTTAATTTTGATTCAGTTTGGACATTTTTAAAAGATAAAAAACGACAAGAATGGTTTTATAAGTTGATTTGTGCCGTGATTGACTATGAACAATCAAAACGAAAAATTATTATTATTGATGATAATGAAGCGATTACTTATTGGATTGCTAGTCTCAGCACTATTTTACATCCTCGTTATGTCAACTATCTAACTTTTGCCACCTACCACCATGATCCTTATACGGCTCCTTTTATGATTACAGGAACGACCGAAAATTCTAACTTTCGTTGTAGCAATGATGAATATTACTCTTACTTTATTCTTAATGTTCCCCAACAAAAAGTGAGTGATGTTCCCGAATCGGATTTGGCGATTTATCTATTAGAAAACTTAGATGAGCAAAAATATGAGAGTCAGATTTTAGAGTTTTACGAATGGTTAGATCGCTATAGTTCTGATTCTAAATACTTGAGTAAACATTTAGATTATTATATCAATTTTCAAAGAGCCATTAAGGGAGAAATAGACGCTTTGCCTTTTGCTAAAGTGATTGAATCTGCACAAGTTATCATCCAAGAGCAAAGTCAAAAAAACTCACATAGTCAATATGTACAACAGGATTTAGAAGATTTATCTTGGGCATCTTATTTATTAGGAAAGGCACTCATTAATCAAGAACAGAGTGATTTGCTTACCTCTTATATTAATGCTTTAAAAATGCTCAAAAAGATAGATAGTTATTTTCTTAATCAAGCTGATAAAGCCATCTTTATTTTTGTTTCATTAGTTCTTAACAAACAAGAACAAAAATCTATGACTTTATGGACTGCTCTAGAGTCTCTTTATTCACCTGCATTACTTAAAGAACATCTTAATTCTTTAGATTTTATTCAACAATTTACTCAGCAATTAAGAAGTAATGACTCGGAACAATTATTGATTTTCTGGAAACAGATTGGCAAAGAATTAACGTTGTCTTCTAGTAATCAGCAGAATTTGAGTATCATCTTAGCAAAAACATTCTCAGCCATTCCAGAGCAAGAGCTATCAAAAAGATTAAGAATTCCTGTGAGTGCATCAACTTGGATTAAAGTTTTTCTAGAAAATGCTAAACTCTCGAAAGACTTTATTCTTGATAACGCTTTACTCTACAAACAAAAATATCCTAATTCTCCCGTCTTTGAATGGATTTACTATGCGCTTCTTCAACCATTTTCTTTTGACCAAAGACCTAAGTATTTTTGGACTTACTGGCAAAAATCTTCTTCGCTCATTCCAGACTTACATAACTATGAATTACAAAGAGATATTTTACAATCTCATTCCACCTCACAAGCCATTGATGTTATTTATTTATGGTTAGATTATCTGGCTCAAAAATACCATAAATCAAAAGTAAAAGAAGCTCTAGAATTTATCTGGACACAACCACAGTTTGAGCGACAAGAATTAGCTGAAATTTTATTGCAAAAAGATAAGTCTGAAAGTATTTTTGAAATTGATATTTATAATCAGTTAATTCAAGATTTACTTTCCACTCTTCAACTTAACACCCCCACAGAATCACTTGCTAATATTTACACCAGAGTTTTAGCAAATCCTAACTTATCCATTTCTCAAGAACAAACACTTATTTTACAGGGGTCATTAGATATGTACCATAATCGTATTTCCGAAATGAACATTGAAGCTTCAAACCAACGTTATCAAACTTTACCACCAGAAAAATATGAGGAAGAAGTTGAAAAACTATTAGAAAAATTCTTTGCTCAAAAAACCCCTGAAAAACTGACAGAAGAACACTTTAAAGTCGTTCAAATTGCTTATGTTATTCGACATCGTGATTTATTTTGGGATATATACTGGTCGAATTTTTGCCACTGCTTAGTGGAAGAACAAAGAGTTAATGACATAGTTTTGATTATGGATTTATGGTTTAACGTTTCTTCCCATTTAGCAGAAAAACTCGGTTATTTTGTGCCAGAATTTTTTATTAACTTACCCAATGCCCTTGAAGAAGTATTTAAAAATAAAGGCTTTGGGAAGGTCAAAAAAGAGTTTGAAAGCAAAATTAAAAGAAAAAGTTGGTATCCTATTATCCAACCTATTTTTGAGAATACACGCTCCAATATTATGGGAAAAATTTCTAATTTCTTTAGTTGATTAACTTACCGATCATTTTGTTTATTAAGGAGGAAAATATATGCAAGTTTTGCTTTATTTAATAGGTACTGGTTTTGTTTTATGGCTTCTATATCTTTTTATTATTCATATAGTTATACCAACTCTAACCATAATCTCATGGTTAACTATAATTGTCATCATATTATGTGCAACAGTTACATCTATTGCTGGTATTGGTGTTGGTATTAAGAACTTTATTCAGGTTTTTTACGAAGGGCTTCAAGTAACTAAAACTAAGTCTTATCTGGATAAAGAAAAATCAATTAAATTCTTTAAAGCACAAAAAGCCAAATTAATGTATATCTATGGTGCAGCTTGGTATGTCATGCGATTTGTTAGTATGAATGTATGGCAAAGTACAAAAGACGATGCAGGAAAATGGCTAGAAATTGCGAAAAATAGATTTTCTAATGGACATTTTTCATGGTCTGGTAATATTTGGCAAAAAGTTTGGGCAATAATGGGATTTTACGGACCAGCACTCGGTTTAATGATTGGATGGTTTTTTCATTTTGTAGCAGCTTCTGTCATTGTTGCCCTATTTTTAGGAATACAATTTATTTTCTGTGTCATCGGCACAATGATTACGAGCTTTTTAATGTTGTTTTTGACCGTAGGAAACTACCTATATAGTAGCTTTTATAAAACTTACTACAGATGTCCAGAATGCCATGAACCGATGAAAATTCCCACCTACATTTGTCCAGATTGTTCAACAGAACATACTCGACTTTGGCCGAGTGTTTATGGGGTTTTTAATCATACTTGTAAAGGAGATTTACCTAATACTAATAATTCTAGAGTTTGTAGCAAATCTTTACCAACTCTTACCTATCTTGGACGAGATAAGTTATTGACAAAAGTTTGTCCTAATCCAGAATGTAAACACCCCTTAGATGGGATTGGGGGAATCAACGCTCATATTCCAGTTGTCGGACTTCCTAACTCTGGTAAAAGCCATTATATGTTTATGGCAATCAAACAATTTACAGAAGAATATTCTCCTGCTCATAGTTTAGATGTCAGCATACCTAATTCTTTACACGCTCGAAAGTATGAAGACAATATTAATTCCCTAAAAAATGGTCAACGTTTACTCAAAACTTCTGCGGCGGGTGATAGTGCCAAAGGGTTAAATTTAGAAGTCAAAAAGACTAATCAAGCTGTCCCTAATCTTTTGTATTTCTACGATTTAGCAGGAGAATATATAGATACTGATGAACAAGCAGAGTTACAAAAATACTTCAAGTATGTAGATGGAGCTTTTTTTGTCATTGATCCTTTTTCGATTAAGCAAGTTAGACAAAGATACCAAGACGCACTTTCAAACAATGCTGATATTCAGGATTTACCCAACCAAGACTTAGATGCCGCTTATGAAAGAATGTTATTTTTATTTGAAAAGAATAAAAAGAAAAGAAAAGGAAAAAAATTTACTCAACCTGTTGCCATTATTGTTACTAAAGTGGATTGTGCCGACCTTGAACAACAAATTGGAGTTTATAAAGCTCGTGAATATATGGCGAGCCATTCTGACATAACAAATGAGCAGGATGCGATGAATATTTTAATCAAAAATTTCCTAGAAGATAATGGAGCAGGGAATCTTGTTCGTAATATAGAATTGAATTTTTCTAACGTTCGATTTTTCTCTTGTTCAAATATTGGTTTTAGAGATCAGACAATTGGCAGTAGTAATTCTTCCAATTCTTTTGATGGTGTCCGAGTTTTAGAACCAATGTTATGGCTTATGGAACAAACCAATACTTTACCCCATAAAGCCTCATTTATTTGGCAGTTTTTGCGTTCAACAACGTGGATTAATTATGGTTTACCTGTGTTTATCGCAACCATTATGGCTGGTGTGCTGTTCGGTGGTTATTCCATTATTCGTTGGACTGTTAAAACGCTTCAACCCTCTAATTCTTCTCAATCTTCAGAAATTAAAAAAAGTAATCCTCAATCTCAAATAAGTGACAAAACTTTAACTGAAGAAAAACTAAAAAACATGACTTATACCTTGTATAACACAGCCTACCCATTAACTGACGGTAAATTTTTTCAACAATCACCAAATAGTGCTACGGGTCAATCAGTTGAAATCGAGCAAATATACTTCGGAGATATTAATAATGATAGCTCAGAAGATGGGGTGGTTATCTTAGCAGAAAATGGTGGTGGGAGTGGAATATTTAAGTCATTTCTTGTCATCCTTAATCAAAATAACATCCCTACACAAACATCTAATTTTTACTTAGGAGATCGGACAATAATTGAAAATGTAGAAATAAAAAATAATCAGATTAAACTGACACTTATTACTAATAGTCCTGACGATGCAGCTTGTTGTCCCAGTCTAAAAGTCACTAAAACTTTCAAATTGCAAGGAAATGAATTATCAGAAGTTGTTCCTACCTCATATTCACCTAATAATTCCCCTGTGGCTCTTGTTTCTGACCAAAACATTGCAGAACAAATATTTACTGATTCTTCTTCAACAGCAACCCTTTCACAACAAGATGCTGTCAATCTTATTAACAAATGGTTACAAGCGAAAAGAACAATGTTTGCTCCCCCTTATGACCGTCAAATTGCTCAGAAAATTACAACGGGTGAACAGTATCAAAAAACAGCTGGTTATAACGGTTCTATCGACTATTTACAGAAGAAAAATAGTCAATATAAATACGGACAGCAAACAATTGATAACGTTGAAAAATTCGTTATCAATGGTAATCAAGCTAGTATTCAAGTTAGTGTAACTGAGCAACAAACTCTCTATATCAATGATAGAGTTGACCCTCAAAATAGCAAAACAGGAAAAATAACTGTTCTTTATAACTTGAAATTAGTTGATGGGAGTTGGAAAATTGAAAGCTCTCAAGTTATCCGCTAGTTAAAATTTACTAAAACTTACCAAGGAGGTAATTCTCAAATGACTAATTCACAACAAATCACAGATGACAAAAACTCAATGCTAGACCAAAATTCTGCCTCTGATATTTTTAATTTAGAAGAGAATAAATTACCTGATGCTGAATTAGAAAAATCTCCCCTCAATCCAGAAAAACTTAAATCTATGCCCCATAATGTGCCTAATATTGAGCAGAATATTCAAGAAGAAACCCCTAATAACTTCAACTTAATTCAGCCAATAATTGATAACATTCATCAAGCTATTGCTCAATTACAAAAAGATTTTGAAGTCAAAGTTAAATACGATGAGAGCAAAGAACGTACCATTAATGCCCTTCATAAAGAGTTGCAAGATTATCGAGAAGATATAGTATTTAAAATTTTACGACCCTTAATTATGGACATTACTAGCATTTACGATCATCTCCAATTACTGACTAAGAAATATGGTAATTTATCTGAATCTAATTCTGCCAATTCCATAGCATCCGAGTTAAAAAGCTTCACTGAAGAAATTGAAGAAATAGTTAGCCGTTACGGGTTTAAATTCTATCAAAATGACAGTGAAACTTATGACCGTAGTAAACAAAAAGCACAAAAAATTATTAATACTGATGACTCTACTCTCGATAAACAAATTGTAGAGCATCTGCGGATGGGGTTACAGTATCAAGAGCGAATTGTTCGTCCAGAAACCGTTAGTGTCTATCGTTATGTATCCAATCAATAAAAACCAAAAAATTTTTTCTTACCTCATTCACTTATTTTCTTATGATTGATTCCTCCCGTCCCA
>NZ_CAIP01000002.1 GCF_000297435.1 Microcystis sp. T1-4
AGCTTTTTGTGTCAAAATGATAGAAGTGTGAATAAACGAAGCAAAATTGGCTCTCCCGTACTTGTGATGATAACAAAAAATTGCTGATACAAAATTTTCGATGATCCAGAGCATTCTGAGAGCGAGGAACGATATCTGATTGTTGGCGAGTCAGATCGAGGGCGATTGTTAATTGTATCCTATACTGAAAGAGGAGATGTAATTCGACTCATTAGTGCAAGGGAAGTGACGCAAACCGAACGAGAAGCTTATGAAGAGGGATGAGCCAGAAATGGAAGATGATTTACGGACAGAGTATGACTTGAAGCACCTCCGAGTTAGAAAGTTAGGCTCTGGAAGAAAAAGCTTTGGTGGAGTCACTGTCCGCTTGGAGCCTGATGTCGCAGAAATGTTTCCCACTGCTGATGCGGTTAACGAAGCCTTAAGATTGTTGATCAGAGTAATGCGAGATAACAAAACTCTTGCTTCTACAGTACAGGCTAACCTAAAGGCTGAGTCCTGACAAAATGCAGGGCGGGATTGAGTATTTATAAGAAAGCGAAGGGAATGGCGATTGACATCCTCGCCGCCGTAAAACGGACGGCGATTCCTCACCACGCCACTTTTTTAGGGTGGTCGCTGAACGGGGTTGACGCTTCACCGAAAAACGCTTAATTGCTTAAGTCTGACTCTTTCGACCCGTCCGTTTTGAGTGTCCGAATGCCCTCCGGCCACTTTGAACAAGTCGAAAAAATCTCATGTTCAACCTTATTTCCTAGAAAGTTTTACTCGTTCAAGGCCGAATTTGAATTCTTTTCTGAACAAAACCCCCTACTATCTGTTGTCAAGGTTCAGTTTTTAGCTTGGTTATCGCTTTTTCCATTGTAGCTTAAAGCCGTCCTAAAAGGACGGGGTTTTAACCCAAATTTTCGATAAAGCTATAGTCTCGAATTAGATGCGATCACGCTATATTTGTAGAGGGCGATCGCTTTTTGTGTTATAATCCTAGTACAGCCTGGCAAATTCCTTTTCTGTAGGGGCGTATGGCATACACCCTCCCTTAGATAACCTTTTCTTATCACCACAAATACGGGAGAGCCGAAAAATTACTATGAAAGTTAAAACAGATTTGACGATTCCTGAGATTGATGAAATTAGAAAAGAGGGGGTTAAAGCTCTTGTAGAGAGATTGGGAATTGCTAAAGCGGCCTTCTTTCTAAGAGAAACAGCATCCCAACCTCTAAATTATTTAGAAACTAAAGATCAGTTATTTGGTGAAATGACAGCGACGGATATTTACGCTCAAAGTAAAGGCGGCTATCACTGAAATGATTGAGGAAATTCGTCAAAAAGTTAGACAAAACCAATTTGAATTTTCTCAACACGCTGTCAATCAAAGTATCCTGCGTCAGATCAGTGTTCAAGAATTACGGGAGGCGATGGAACAAAGCGAAATTATTGAAGATTATCCGGCTGATAAGTATGGCGCAAGCTGTTTACTTTTGGGATTTACTCTAATTAATAGAGCCTTACACATTCATTGTAGCTATCCCTCTCGCCCTTTGCTCAAAATTATTACCCTATATGAACCCGATCCAAATTTATGGATTGATTTTAAATCAAGGAGAACACCAGATGTCAACTAATTCTAGACAAGAAACCTTAATTGAACAAGAAGTTACCTATACCCTTGAAATCAATGGCAATTTTTTCATTATAGAAAATGTCCCCGCTAGAGTCTGTGTAGAAACGGGAGAGCGTTTTTTTGCACCAGAAACTGTCGAACGCTTGCAGGAAATTATCTGGGAAAATAAGCGACCAAAACGGGTAATTGAAACACCAGTATTTGACTTTGCTAGTTAGTTTTTAATAGAAAAATGGCAAATTGAGCAACAATTGAAGTCTTAAATTAGGGGCAATTGCGCTCTATTGATAGAGGGTGATCGCTTTTTTGGGTTATAATAGTTAAAGACACGATAAATTGATTCAAGTCAAGCCCATGCCACTAACTCTTAATTTAACAGCGGAAATCGAACAATATCTCAGCCAAAAAGCGAGGGAGAAAGGTCTTTCTCTAGAAGCTTATGTCCTAAAGTTGCTCAAGGATACTATTTTAGAACAAGAACAACAGACCAAACTGGTTAATTTACTTCAATCTTGGATTGATGAAGAAGATGAACAGGAACAACAAGAAACAGGTAAATATTTAATCGAAGCACTCGATCAAGATCGTTTATCTGAGCGTCCTTTATTTCCGGCTCACTTAAAGGGAGTAACTTGGTGAATAGAGTAGTTTTATTAGATACGGGAATTATCGGTTTAATTACTAATCCTAAGCGAGCGCCTGAAAGTCTAGCTTGTAATTGTTGGCTACAAACGCTAATTAAAGCAGCTATTAGGGTTATTCTTCCAGAAATTGCTGATTATGAGGTGCGTCGAGGGTTGTTACGCACTAACAAGATTAAAGGAATTAAGCGACTGGATGAGTTAGCATGGGTTACGCTACCGCTAACCCATCCTACAAATAATTGTGCGTCCGTACTTATGACAAAATATTGATCGGGAGAAACTTTAACTCTTTTTTTGACTATCTCTGGTAATTAAATAATCATTGTTAAGTAGCTGGTTATAATTAAATTAAAAATGGATTTTAGTTTCGATTCCCCCTCAGTCCTAGAGTTGATTCATAGTAGGGTTGATTCATGAATCAACCCTACCCTTAGTCCCCCCTTGATAAGGGTGGTGTCTGATAATTTTTAACGCCTACCTACTTATCTCCCATTAACCTGAAGAGTAATTATCTAAAATCCTTATTCATCCCCTAAATAAGCTTCAATCACTGCGCGATTCTCCCTGACTGTGGCTGGATCTCCCAAAGCGATTAACTTACCGAAATCTAACACGGCCATGCGATCGCATAATCCCATCACTAAAGGCACATGATGTTCGATTAACAGGACCGTTAAAGCTAAATTATCGCGTATTTGTCGAATTAGCTGACTTAATGACCCCTTTTCGCTGGGATTCATCCCGGCTGCCGGTTCATCGAGCAGTAATAACTGGGGTTGCAAAGCTAAAGCGCGGGCAATTTCCAAGCGTCTTTGATCACCATAGGCTAAATTACGGGCTTTTCGATTGCTTTGGTCGGTTAATCCGACTAAATCTAATAATTCCCCCGCTCTTTTGTAGGTTTTTTCCTCCTCCCTTCTCGAAACTGGTAAACCCAAAATTCCCGTCCAAAGATTGGAGCTATTGTGAATGTGACCAGCGATCGCAACATTTTCTAAAGCCGATAATTCACCAAATAAGCGCAAATTCTGGAAAGTACGGGCAATTCCCGCCTGAGCGATCTGGTGAGGACGATAATTCGCCAGACTATCGCCTTGATAAATTAAATCACCACTGGATAGGGGAATTAAACCGGTGATCAGATTAAATAAAGTCGTTTTTCCCGCCCCATTGGGTCCAATTAAGCCAAAAATCTCGTTTTTTTGTACCTGAAAGGAAACCCCATCGACGGCGACTAATCCCCCAAATCGACGGGTGGCTCCCCGCACTTCTAATAAATTTGCTGGCATCCTTGTTAACAGATTAAATTAGTCGATTTTACTCGATCAAGACGGTTGGAAGTAAGCATTGCACTGACCAAAAAAAGATATTTCTCAGGAGATTTACCCTGAAAGAATCAGTTATCAAGATTTATTGGGCAATTATTTTGATCGGGAAACATTTTACACAATCCCCACCAGATCAGCAAGAAGGCTCACCACTACTAGCGAATCATACCAAATCCGTTTTTAATAGTGTGATTAACTCCCAAGTTATGAATTGTTTCTCCCCGCTCCGCTCTCCCCACCTCCCCCCGCAACGCGCACGAAGTGGTCTTCCCTCTCCCTAATTCATAATTCATAATTCATAATTCATAATTCCCACTCCCCTATACCTTCTAAACAGGATTTAGTATCACTACCGATAACGAAAAACTGCCATAATTGCAGAAATGTCCTCATCTAGCCAAAAGGCGATCGCTATTGATGAAAAATGACGCTAAAATTATCGATCTCGTTATCCGGCTGTTTTTTCTCGGCCTGTTGTTATTTGCCGGTTTCACCCTGCTGCGTCCCTTCCTAACCATGATCCTCTGGGGAGCAATTCTAGCGATCGCTTGGTATCCGATCTTTCTCTGGTTAAAAAAGTTACTCGCTGGCCGGGCGAAACTAGCCGCAGTTCTCCTCACCCTACTTTGTCTAGGGATTATTATCGGTCCGGTGAGTGGCATTGCAGCGGTTCTGGCGGGTAATCTGCGAACGCTGGCCGAGTATATCGATACTGGTGCGGCGGTGATTCCCCCTCCCCCCGACGATGTGGCCACCTGGCCGCTAATTGGCGAAAGGATTGCCAGTCTCTGGCAGCAGGCATCCGATAACACAGGTCAATTTCTTCAACGCTTCGAGCCACAATTAAAAGAACTGGGAAAAATCTCCCTTTCTCTGGCCACCAGTACCGGTCTGACAGTGCTGAAATTTATCGCCTCGATTCTGATTGCGGCAGCCCTCACCCTCTCGGCTAAAAATCTGACTCGCCCGATGAACCGATTAGCGGAAAAGATCGCCCCAGGTCGAGGAATTGCGCTGGCCGGTCTGACCGCCTCCACCGTCCGCAATGTTAGCCGCGGTATTATTGGTGTTGCTATTATCCAGAGTCTTTTGATCGGCATCGGTTTAGTGACGGTGGGAACGCCTGCGGCCGGTTTATTAACTCTCCTCACCCTAATTTTGGGTATTCTCCAAATTGGCCCCGGTTTGATTGTCTTGGGGGCGCTCATTCACGCTTGGGTAACACTACCCCATTCCATCGCCCTATTATTTACCCTCTGGATGATTCCCGCCACCTTGGTGGATAATTTTCTCAAGCCGATCTTAATGGGGCGCGGTCTGCCCATTCCCATGGTGGTGATTCTGTTAGGGGTGTTCGGGGGAGTGATCGCCTACGGGATTATCGGTTTATTCCTCGGACCGGTTCTGCTCGGTCTCTGCTACGAGTTAGTCAGAGCTTGGATTGCTGAGGATAGCCCCGAATCGTTGGTAAATAGCCATGATCAGCCAATCTAAGGGCGGATATGTCTAATTTTTACCTTAATCTTTCCAGGGAACTTAGGAAACAAAGATTAATTTAGCCACGGTTCGGGTTAAGCAGATTGAGGTAAAAGCCACTACATCTAAAGGGAAGGTTTCTTCTGTTAGTGACAGCAAGCAATCAAACCGCAGTTATTTCCAGCCAAGGACAACGAATGGATTAGTCGAGGGAATCAACAATAAACTTAAACTAATAAAACGAAGAGGCTATGGCTTTAGAAACTTTCGGAATTTTTGGGTTAGAAGTAGGTTGTCTTGGCATCTTGTATGTTAATTTAGCATAATCAGTAACAAAGAGCAGGCTTGTCTTTTGCCTAACCATAAACAGGAAGAATTGAACGGGAGCATC
>NZ_CAIP01000001.1 GCF_000297435.1 Microcystis sp. T1-4
CCCCTTATCAATGGGGGCAGGGGGGATCGACACCCCCCTTATCAAGGGGGGCAGGGGGGATCGACACCTAATAACCAGATTTAGTATAACTCCTAAACTAATACATTTGTTCTATAGTATGCCCCAAAAAATTCCAGAAAAGGGAATGAGGGAAAAAAAAGGGAAAAAAAGAGAAAAAGGGTTACAGGGTCCTCCCAGCACCGCACACCACCCGAAAACCGAGGTTGCCGTGGCTGTAGTCGCGGCGGTCATGGTATTGGCGGGTGTCGCAGCGGTTGCTGAGGTCGCGGTAATGGGAGCGGCAGACATTTGGAGGGGTGTACCAAGAACCGCCCCGCAATGGAGAATAATTATCATCCCCATTTTCTATCCAGACACTGCCATCCGTCGGCGCACCCTCATAATTATCGTGCCAGGTATCGGCGCACCATTCCCAGACATTGCCGTGCATATCGTACAACCCAAAAGCGTTTGGGGGAAACTGTCCCACGGGAGTCGTTTGTTGTCGATATTCTCCTGTGGGTTCATCGGCATAAGTTTCAGTAGCTCGATAGTTAGCTAAATCTGCCGTTATAGTTTCCCCAAAATGAAAGGGTGTTTTTGTCCCCGCTCTACAGGCATATTCCCATTCTGCCTCACTCGGTAGCCGATACTCCCGTTTTGTTTTCCTTGATAGTCGTTTACAGAATTCTGTTGCTTCATACCAGTTGACTCTTTCTACGGGTAGCTCATCCCCTTTGAAGCGATAGGGGTTTGTCTCTAGGTAGATGTCTATTTTAGCGGTTGCGGCAATCGCTCTCCACTGAGCTTGGGTAATCGGGGTTTGACTCATGTAGAAAGCGGGGACTTTGACTAGGTGTTGTGGTCTTTCCCTTCTATATCCGTCCCAATAAAATCTTTTAACCAGTCTTTCGATTTCCTCATCTTCCGTTCCCATCCAGAATTCTCCTTGGGGAATATACATCATGCGGATATAGTTTTGAGCTTTTTTCCAGTTGCGAACTTCCGGAAGGTTTTCATCGTAAAAATAGGCTTTAACAGGTTTTCTCTCGATAACTTTGCCTGTTTTATTAACCAATACCGTTTCTGCGGTAAAAAGGAAAAGGTTTTCATTGTAGGGAACAATAGCGGCTACTTCGTCTATTAAACGTTTTTGTAGGGTTCCTTCGTCTTCTGGGGAAAGTTGAAGGACATTGCCAACGTCGTTTAAATCCCCTCTAGAATAGGCGGCAATCGGTTCATTAAGCAATAATAAGGGTTCATAATCGGCTAAAGCAGCCGATAGATTTTTTAATAAAGCTGTCAATCTTACAAGACGCACTCGGTTATTATTTTTGATAGCTTCTGCTAGTACCTGTTTGATTTCGTTGACTGCTTGACTGGGTTTTAGGTAGGCAAGAGCTAACCATTGTTGATTTTGCCAATAAACCGATTTTGAGCAATAATCACCGATTTGTTCCTGAATATAAGTTTGTAACTGATGGGCCAGAGATTTGAGTTCCTCTGGGGTTAATTTTTCTAATAGTAGTTTACGAACATCGGGAGACATTTCATAAAGTTCTCGATCTATTTTGCGGACTAAACTGGACAGTAAAATATCAGCGATCGCATACCAAGGAGCTTGATTATTTTTATCTTGATGTTGACGCAGATAATAAAGTAAATTAGGGGATAAACTAAGGGGAAAAGCCGCTCTTTTCGCTAGTTCTCTGGTGTTTGGTTCGTTTTCTTTTTCAAATAATCTTAAACGGCTTTCTGCGCTAAAAAAATCTTCATCCTCATCCCAATTATCCCCTTGTTGAAATTGATTAGGATTAAATAAATGACGGGGTGGGATAGCTTCTTCTTTTAGCCATGTTATCAAGTTTTCCCAGTCCTCTGTGGTTAGTTCAAACATGGAAAAATTGGGTATATCTTCAGCTAAATCAGCAATATCCCAGGCAGTTGTCCCATACCATCGATGATAGGGTAAGGGGTTTAACCATGCAACTCGGCTAAATCTTCGGCTAAATCGTCGGATAAGGGTTTCTGTTGCGCTCAAGCGCTCTTCTACATAACGTTTTCTAGCGGCACCCGCATCACTAAGAATTAGACAACTGGTTACTTCCGGAGAATAGTTAGAGAGAACTTTGGTTAAAGATTGACTTTCCCAACCGTTTTCTTGTCGTAAAACCTCGTCTCTAATCAGATTATCAAAGTAAAAATGGGGAACATTTGCCCAAGTTTGCTTCATTATCCTACCAAATCCTGCAAAGGGAATCATCGAGTCAGAACAATCAATAAAAATTATAATTTCTCGGCGATAAAGTTGTTTCTTTTGGTAAATTATTTGATCAAAAAAACCTCGTTTAGCCGTTGCCATCACCGTGGCTTTTAGATCCCAAGTTTGTCGAGGACTTTCTAGGGGTAATGGACGCAGTTGCTGCCAACTTTCTTGTAACTTAGCGATGCCAATAGGATAATAATCAGGATTATCTAGGGATGTGATTTTTTTTCGCTTTTCAATAGCTGTGGCAATTTGTGGAAATGAAGTCTCCGGTGCTATTGGTGTATCCCCAGAAGC